>JANYDZ010000336.1 GCA_025363375.1 Hyphomicrobiales bacterium | reverse complement strand
GCCGCGGGCTGTCAGCACGGCTGGAATGGTCCGGATTATGAGAGCGATGTCTTTACGAAGAGAAAACGAGCGCACGTATTCGCGATCGAGCTGGACCTGACCGACGAAGTCGATGTCGGCGCGCCCGTTGACCTGCCAGGTGCAAGTGATGCCCGGCTTGACGAGCAGACGGTCGCGGTCGGTCAGCGAATAACGCGAGACTTCCGATGGCAACGCGGGGCGCGGCCCAACCAGGGACATATCGCCCGTAAGAACGTTCCAGAGTTGCGGCAATTCATCGATCGAGGCCTTGCGGATGAAACGGCCGATCCTGGTGATGCGCGGGTCCTGCTTGGCTTTGAAGCGCAGCAAATGGGGGTCGGTTGAATTGCCCGAAAGCTTTGCATGCATGGAATCGGCGTCGATCCGCATCGAACGGAACTTCCACATGGTGAAAGGGCGTCCATTGCGCCCAATCCGCTTCTGGTTGAACAGGATTGGACCTGGCGAATCGAGCCTGATGCACAATGCTATGACGAGCAGGGGCAGACCGAGGAGGATCAACGCCGTCGTTGCGCCCACGAGGTCGAGGGAGCGCTTGAGAAACAGCGGCGCCAACGCGGCGGCGCGGGTGCGAATTTCGGCTTTGAAAAGGCTGAGCCTGGCGCTCAGGGCGGTTCCAGGCGCGTAGCCGGCAAGCCTTGACGCGGCGGCGTAAGCCACGGCGCGGGCCATGAACGTCGCGTTGCCGACGAGATAACGCTGCCACATGCGCTTTGGTTCCTGGGCAAGGCGCCATATCCATTCCATGCCGGCGCCGCGAAGCGCGGCGGGCGCGCGCGAGACCCGGCCGGCGAAGAAGTCGAAAAGGCCGCCGACGCCCATGACGACGGGGGTCGTCAACCGGGGGAAGTTTTTGGCGATCCAGATATCCTGCACGGGCACGCCCATGCCAACGAGAAGGATTGTGGCGCCGCTGGCGTTGACGGCGGCAATGGCGTCGGCTTCTTCCTTGCCGCCGCGCTTGACATATCCATGATGGGTTCCGGCGATCACGTCTTCAAAACCCATGCGGCCAAGAGTCATGGCCGCTTCCAGCGCGACGCCGGGGTTGCCGCCGAGCATGAATATTTTTTGCCCCGCGCGCGCCGCGGCGGCGCACAGCAGGGGCAGGAGATCGGTGCCGTTGACGTTGTCGACGAGGGGCCGTCCGCACAGTTTGGCGGCGATCGCCATGCCGCTGCCGTCGGCGAACAGGCGGTTCGCGCCGTTGAGAACGCGGGCATAGGCGGGATCCCCGGCCGCCGTATTGACGACATGAGCGTTGAGAAAGGCGATGCGCTGGCGTTGGCCGGCCGCCGCCGAAGTCACAATCGATTCAGCCGCCGCTTCGAGCGTTGTGTTGTCGATGGTCAGGTCGAAGAGCTCGACGGCGGCGGCGGCGTCCGCCCGCCTGTTCCATAGAGCGGATGTGCGCGAGGCCGGCGCCAGCAGCGCGGAGTCGGGCGAATGCGGAGTCGTTGAAAATGTATTTACCAAAGACATGACGGCAATCCCTTGGACCGCCTTGTTGCAACGGCGGCCTCGCGCGGATTGTCTTCATGGTTCGTGCCAGCGCGGACAGGGCCGTTCGCAGGGAACGGCGGGCAATGAAATCAGAGACATGGATGGTTAAGCGCTTTTCGCGCGATGGCGGCGCCGCCAATCGATTCGCAAAACGCAAACCAACTTGCGACGCCGCACGATACTCGTCGCAAAATGCAAAAACGCCGCGGCTAGCGATCCGATCACGGCTTTCTCATTAACGATGTTGGTTGGCGGTTCTGTTAACAACCTGCGTTTACCGTTGCGTCATCGTCTTCTCCACATTCCGCAGCGCCGCCGCAAGCTACGCTCGTCAAGCCACGCAAAAACAGCGCATGATTTCATGTCCCATTGGTTGACTTCCGTTCGCGCAAGAATTGCCCGCGTCGTCACACGGTTGCGCGGCGGCGAAGGCTCGCTGTTGCGCGGCACCGCTCTCATGGGCGTGGCTGAAATGGGCAACCGCGTTACCCGCATCCTGACCGCTGTGGTTCTGGCCCGTGTTCTGACGACCGTCGAATTCGGCGTGATGGCGCTCATTCTGACGACCTACGAACTTGTGCGCATGCTTATTCACAACGGGCTCGGCGCCCGCATCGTTCAGGCGGAGGACGGCGAACTCAACGAAGTCTGCGCCGCCGTGAACAAGATCAACTGGATCGTCGGCGCGATCATGTGCGGCGCGCAACTGGCCGTCGCGTGGCCCATTCAGTATTTTTTCGACGCCGAGGTCGGCGCGATGTTGGCCGTGCTGGCGCTCGTGCACCTGATCTATCCGTTTGGCCTGGCTCGCGCGTGTATAGCGATGCGCGACAATCGGCTGGGCTTCATAGCGGCCATGATGTTGTTTCAGATATCCATCGACAATATTGCGACGGCCGGTCTGGTCTACGCCGGGTATGGCGTCTGGGCGGCGGTGTTTCCCAAGATCGCCATTGCGATCATCTGGGTCGCCGTCACGTTGATGAAGGTCAAGCCCGTGCCGCTCGTCGCGGTCAGCGCCGACAAGATGCGGAATGTCGTCGCTTATGGGCGCAATGTGCTCGCGGCGGAGACGCTCAACACATTCCGCGGCAACGCCGACAAGCTGATCGTCGGCAAGGCGCTGGGGATGGAGGCGTTTGGGGTCTACTCATTCGCCACCAACACGGGCTCCGGCATCGCCACCGGACTTGGAACGGCGTTGGGGCAGGCGGTGCTTCCCTACCTTTCGGGCAGCCGCAGAAGCGACGATATGCGCGAGCGTTTCGCGCTTTCGGTCAAGGCGATGTCGCTGGTGATCATGCCGTTGGTGACGCTGCAGGTCGTGCTCGCTCCCTGGTATGTGCCGCTGGTGTTCGGCGGGAAATGGGCGCCGGCGGTTCCCGCGCTGATGTTGATGTGCCTTGGCACGTTGTCGCGGCCGCTTGTTGTCGCGACATCGCAATTGTTGCGCGCCTCGGGCGACGTGGATCTGGAATGGCGCATTTCGAAATACAACGCCGTGCTGTTCATTTGCGCCATTATCGGCGGTCTGCCCTATGGGGTCGTCGGGGTCGCGGCTTCCCTCGCCATGGTCAACATCATCCCCGCCGTGATTTTCGCCAAGGTCGCGTTGGATCACGCGACGCGCGAGCGAAGCCTGCCGCCGTTGAAGACGCTTTCGGAGATCCCCGCGTGATGTCCGAGCCGACGTTTTCCATTGTCATCCCCTGCTACAACAGCGCGGCGACGCTGCCGGGAACCGTCGCCTGCGTGCTGGCGCAAAGCCTGCAAAATTTTGAAATCATCGTGGTCGACGACGGCTCAAGCGACGGCGGCCTCGCCGTGGCGCGGGATCTCGCGGCGCGCGACCCGCGCATACAGGTTGTTTCGCAGGCGAACGCCGGCGTATCGGCCACGCGCAACCGCGGCGTCGCGGCGTCGCGTGGAAGCATCGTCGCGTTGCTCGACGCCGACGATCTATGGGTCGAAAACTATCTGCAAATCCATCTCGACCGAATGAACGCCGATCCCGCGCTTGGCGTGTCGTTTTCCGCCGTGCGCTTCATGGAGGCCGACGGGACGCCGACGAATGAACGCTCGCGGCCCAAGTTCAACGATTTCATTCCCGCCGACATTCTTTCGACCAACCCTTGCACGACCTGCTCGGCCATGGTGATCCGCCGCGAAGTGTTTGCCGAGGTCGGCGTGTTTCGCGAGTCCTTGCGCCGGGCGGAAGATCAGGAATGGCTGTTTCGCGTGTCGCTGAGCCGTTGGAAAATCTCCGGCGTCGACGAATTGCTGGTCAGCTACCGCAACAGCCCCAACGGCCTTTCCGCCAATCTGGACGGAATGTACGACGGTTTCCGCGCCATGCTGGACGCGGCGCGCGAATCGGCG
>JANYDZ010000527.1 GCA_025363375.1 Hyphomicrobiales bacterium | reverse complement strand
GGTTCGGTCATGCTCCGCGCCGGGTCATAGTGTCCGGCGGGTGGAACAGTCGGCGCCTGCACCCTTGCGGGTGGAAGCAATGGCCAGGCGGGTTGTCCTAGGCGGCTTTTGGCGGCCCTCTGTGTAACCCGCGGTTCCTGTTGTCCCCGACCTCGAAGATCCGCCCGGGAGCTTGATCTGGATGCAACCAAACCCGCGGGACCGCCGCCTCCCGCCGGAGATATCCTGTCTCCAGCCCTTTCGTGGAAGGCGTGGGTGAGTTCTAGAACGAAAGGGGAACATTGTCAAGAGAAAATAGGAAATAATATTTGGGAAAGTCGCAGCCCAAAATCGCTTTCGCATGGGCCTGAAAATCGACCTCAAATCCCTTCTCGATCAGCGCATCGAACATGCGTCTTTCTTTCACCCGGCGGCGATTGCGACCCGGCGTTCGCTGGCGGAATTGTGCGAATAGGTGTCCCACGTCGGCGCATAGCTGTCGTCAGCCTGATTGCCCCACCCGGTCCATTTGGGACGCGCGCCGCGCGCGAACATTTCGAGGTAGGGGCCGGGCGAGCAAGCCTCGATAATGCCGTATTGTTCATCGGGCTTGCGGCTGTGTTCGCGCTTGCGGGTGCCGAAGAGATTCACCTGTCTGCGTCCAGGCGCGAGCGTGCGGGCGTTCTTGCCGCGCACGCCGAACAGGATGACTTCGGTCACGTTGCGAAAATAAAAGCCGACGCCGCGCCCGTCCGAACCGTCGTCCTTGCGCACCTTGTGCCAGATGATGTTGGATTTATAGGCGAAGCCCCAGGCTTTCAGCACTTCAAGCCCATCCGGCAGCATCGCGTTCGGCGCCCAGAGATAGAGATGCGCCGTGTCGGCGGCGACGCTCGACACGGGAAGCTCCTTGATGGCTTCAAGCTTCATGGTGCCGTAACGGTTGAGGCGCCGATGTTCCGGCGCGATCTTGCCGGTCTTGTTCTGGAACTGCCATGGCGGGTCAGCCAGAATGGTCTTGAACCGGCGGCCCCTGGCAAGCGCGAGGAGGTCGTCTGACGCGGATATCAATCGAATTCCCCCAAACGAATCGCGGCACAGGCAATTATGACGCAGGAACTTAATGCTACAGATTAATTATGGAACAAATATAGAACATTTGCAATGGGCCGCGGTTCTCCACTGATTTGCGACAACGCCGCTACCTTCCCTCCATCCGCACCAAATCCCCCATCTCATAGGGATCGATCTCCACGTGCAGCCGTCCGGCCCTGGCGGTCGGAGCCTTGCGGCGACCGACGACACGCATTTCCAGAAAGCCGAAAGCTTCGAGTTTGGCGAGGGTGCGCAGCAGATTGGGTTCCGCGCGCATGGAGAGGCGCGCGAGTTCGGCCACCGATTGGGGCTTCGCATCGCGGATGGTTCGCAGCAGGGCGCGGTTGTCGGGAGTCAGCAGGCGGATCAGCGCTTCGGCGGATTCGACGCTCGGCTGAGCCGCGTCCGCGGGCGCGGCGATTTCGCCGCGCGCGACGGCGCGCATTTCCGCTTCCAGGTCCCGCAGGCTTTGGCGCTTCATGGTCTTGTCCTTGTCGCCTGGCTTTCGCCGATCACGTCGTCGCTCACGCCGCGCTCGGCGAGCACGCGGCGCGCTTGCTTGAAAAAATCCGCCAGCAGTTGGTCGGCGGTGGTAAAAGTGTAGGACCTCCCGGGATCGCCCCCGGAGCGATGCCAGTGATCCGCGTTGCGCGCGGCATTGCGTGAACCCCTCGCGGCGACGCGGTGCGCATTGTCGAATCCGGTCAACCGCGCCCCCCCGCGGATCATGCAGTGTGAAGGCGTAGCGCAATCCATGCGGACGCTCGGCCTCCGGCGGAACGCGCCTGATCTCGAACTTGAGCCAATAGCCTTGTTCGAGATGGTGGATGCGCCCGTCGAAGCCGAGCAAAAACTCGAGGGTATGCTCATCAGAAACTGGCGGACTCCAATTCATCCCTATCATGATATGATATAATAAATTGCTGGCACATTCAATCAGTACGTTTTTGGTATATTTTCCTTTACACCGTGCCTCTATGCAGCTGATAATCTCGCATTCTCCCCCACCACACCTGCTTTAAGGCCCGTCCGCAACTGCGTCTCGCCGCCCGGCGCGCGCGGCGGTACGTGGAAGTCAACCGGCCCCGCCGGCCGCCGCCTTGCGCGCCGCGCCGGCCCGCGCCTACACTGACGCAAGGCCGCAAGCGGAGGGATTTATGAACGCATCCGGGTCAGGCGCTTCGTTGCGTTTCAACCGCCGCGCCGCGCTGGCGCTGGCGGCGGCGGGGGCGCTGGCGCCGCGGCCCGCCTTCGCGGCGGACAAGGTCAATATCGCCATTTCCAATTCGACGGGCGATTTCGCCATTCTGATCGGCATGAAGAAGGGCTATTTCGCGGAAGAAAACATCGACATCAACGGCATCGTGTTCGATTCCGGCGGCAAGATGATCGCGCCGCTGGGCTCGGGCGAAATCGACGTGGCGACGGGCTCGGCGAGCGCCACGTTGTTCAACGCGGTGGCGCGCGGCATCAAGATCCAGATCGCCTGCGGCAACGGCAACGCGCGGCCGGGCTACGGCCATCAGGTGCTGATCGTGCGCAAACAGCACGTCGATTCGGGGCGGTATAAAACCCTCGCCGATCTCAAGGGCATGACGGTCGCGTTGCCCGGCCCCGGCACGGGCGCGACCTCGACGATCAATCAGGGCCTCAAGACCGTCGGCCTCTCGTTCAAGGATATCGAACCGGTCTATCTCGCCTATCCCCAGCACGTCACCGCGATGAGCAACGGCGCTGTCGACGCGGGACTGACGACGGAGCCCGCGGCGACCTACGCGGTCGAGCAAAAGATCGCCGTTGAGATCATGACCAACGACAAATATTATCCCAACGCCGACGCCACGCACATTATCTTCTCCGCGAACTTCGCCGAGAACCGCAAGGATGTCGCGCGGCGGTTCATGCGCGGCTTCATCAAGGCGATGCGCTTTTACGACGGCGCTTTGGCGGATGGCGGGCTCAAGGGAGCCAACGCGGACGAGGTTATCCGGATTCTCATGGAGTTCACCGAGCTCAAGAACGCCGCGCTGTACAGAACCATGCACACGCAGGGCTCGAACCCGGACGCGCGGCTGAACCGGGACAGCCTGCGCACGGATTTCGAGTTCTATAAAACACAGGGCTGGATCGAGGGCGCGGTCGACATCGACCAGACGGTGAATACGTCGTTCGCCGACGCCGCGCTGCGCGAGCTCGGACCCCACGCGCGCAAATGACAGCCGGGCGCCAGATCAAGCTCGGCATGTTCCTGCGGCCGGCGGGCCATCACCTCGCCGCGTGGCGCCATCCGCGGGCGCAGGCGGACGCGGGCGTGAATTTCCGGCATTTCGTCGAAGTCGCGCAAACCGCGGAGCGCGGGCTTTTCGACATGCTTTTCTCGGCGGATTCGGCCACGGCCAACGCCGTCTTCAACGCCAGCGGCCTGCGCCGCATGTCCTATGTCGCGTGGATCGAGCCGTTCACGCTGCTCGCCGGACTGGCTTCCGTCACCACGCATATCGGCCTCGCCTGCACCGCCAGCACGACCTATGAGGAGCCGTTCTCCCTGGCGCGGAAATTCGCGTCCCTCGATCTTGTCAGCGGCGGCCGCGCCGGGTGGAACCTCGTGACGTCGGGCAACCACACGGCGGCGCAAAATTTTTCGCGCCGGGAACATCCGGGCAAGGACGCGCGTTACCGCCGCGCCCGCGAATTCGCGCAGGTGGTGCTCGGCCTGTGGGATTCCTGGGACGACGACGCCTTCGTCCGCGACCGCGACAGCGGCGTTTTCTTCGATCCCGCAAAGATGCATGCGCTCGGCCATGACGGCGAACATTTCTCCGTCATGGGGCCGCTCAACGTGGCGCGGTCGCCGCAGGGGCGGCCCGTGCTGGCGAAGGGTGCTCTGGGCAAGGGCGCAGCGGTGCCTCAGTTCAAGCTGGGCGACGCTCGTGGCAAGTGAGTGCCGCACTGGCTGCTGTACTCTCTCTTGCTTGGGCAACGTTTGTGCTGTCGAGGAGCAACTCGAAGCGCCGTGTTTGCAAGTTTGTTTGCGTTTGGTG
>JANYDZ010000526.1 GCA_025363375.1 Hyphomicrobiales bacterium | reverse complement strand
AAGTGGTAACAGGGAGGCGTCAAACAAAGTGGACAGGAGCCACTGAGTGTCCCGAAAATCAGGACGTTCTTTTAATAGATTGAAATCCTTAATGGCCGGTTAACGCGCGCCCCTTCTATCTGAAAAACGCGTCCGCCGCCTTCTTCGAGGCTTCCTTGGAGGCGCGCATCGCCTCGATCCGCGAAATCTCCGCCTTGAGCAACTGGGCCCTCTCGGCGAGTTCGGCGACGGAGAGCGTGTCGAGCGGCTCGCCGATCTCGTGAACCGGCGGCTTTTTGGGCGGTCTGCCGAAGGGATCTTCGTCTGCTGGCGCCATGGCCTGTCCTCCGCTTGCACCGCGGGAGATTACGGCGACTTCGCCTTCCGGGTCAAAACGATCCCGCGACCGGGCCTGCAAATTCCGCATGGCTATACCTCTGTATCGGCACATGACACGTCGGGCGCGTGTGTGCGACAACGACACAACGCCGCCGGAGGAAACCATGACCAACCTGCCCACAACCATGACCGCGATCGAAATTAGCGAACCCGGCGGCCCCGAAGATCTGACCCCTGTCACGCGCCCCGTGCCGACGCCGGGCCATGGCGAGATTCTCGTCAAGATCGCCGCAGCCGGCGTCAACCGTCCCGACATTTCCCAGCGCCAGGGCCGCTATCCACCGCCGCCCGGCGCCTCCGATCTGCCCGGCCTTGAGGTCGCCGGCACGGTCGTCGCGCTCGGGCCCGACGCGTCGCGCTTCAAGATTGGCGACCAGATTTGCGCGCTCGTCCATGGCGGCGGATACGCCGAATATGTGGCCGTGCATCAGAGCAACGCCCTGCCTGTCCCCAGGGGCCTTACACTCGTTGAAGCCGCCGCCATCCCCGAAACCTTCTTCACCGTCTGGGTGAATGTATTTGAAATGGCGGGCCTGAAGGCCGGCGAATCCCTCCTCGTGCACGGCGGCTCCTCCGGCATCGGCACCACCGCGATCAAGCTGGCCAGGAACTTCGGCGCGAAAGTCATCGCCACCGCCGGTTCGGAAGCAAAATGCGAAGCCTGCCGCAAGCTCGGCGCCGATGTCGCGATCAACTACAACACGACCGACTTCGTTCAGGCGGTGAAGGACGCCACCGACGGCAAGGGAGTCAACGTCATTCTCGACATGGTCGGCGGACCCTATGTGGAGCGCAATTATCAATGCGCCGCCATGGACGCGCGCGTCTCCCAAATCGCGTTCATGCAGGGCAGCAAGGTCGATCTTCGCTACATGAGCGCCAAGCGCATCCGCCACATGGGCTCGGGCCTGCGCCCGCGCACCACCGCTGAAAAAGGGGCCATCGCGGCGGCGCTCCACGAGCGCGTCTGGCCGCTGTTCGAGGCGGGAAAAATCAAGCCGGTGATGGACTCGACCTTCAAGCTGAGCGAAGCCGGCAAGGCCCACGCCCGGCTGGAATCGAGCCAGCACATCGGCAAGGTCGTGATGACGGTCTAAAGCGTTTTCAAGCGAAGCGGGAACCGGGTTGCGTTGAGAAAGCGCGTCAAAACAAGGACGCTAGGGCGCGCGTTTATACGGCCCCAAATCCTTCGCCGCGGCCTCCACAAACCGCATGTCGACGAGTTCGTCGGCGCGGAAAGCCATGTTTTCCGCGAGGCCCTGCTCTTTGAAAAACGCCAGTTCCTTGCGCATGGCGTCGAGGTTCACAAACCCGTCGGGATTGACCGCGTGCGGAAAAGCGGCGCGAATTTGCTCGGGCTTGATTTCAAGCCGCCTGGCCAGCAGCCCGATCGTGTCTTGCGCCTTCGCGCTTGTTCCCCATTTCCCGTTGTCAATGGAATCGTTGAAGGTCCGCAAGGCCCGCACATAGGCGCGCATGAAGCGCGTCGCCACATCGGGCCGCTCGCGCGAAAATTTCTCGCTGTAGACCATGTAGGTGAATTGCGCGCCGGGATTGAAATCCTCCGTCGAGGCGAAACGCACGCCGTCGCCGCTTTGCACAAGCACCGTGGCGAAGGGCTCGATCATAATGGACGCGTCCACCGACTTGTTGCGGAACGCCGCGACCTGCTGCGGCAGGGTCACGAACACTTTTTCGATGTCCTCGTATTTCAGCCCCGCGTGTTTCGCCGCTTCGTTGACGATCGACAGCACGTTGAGCCCGGGCGCGGGAACCGCCACCTTCAATCCCTTGAGATCGGCGTAGCTTCTGAAGCGCCCGGAATCAATCAAATCCTTGCGGATCATCAGGGTCTGATAAAAATTTCCCGGAGCCGAACGGCTGCGGTCGGCGACGACGCGCGTCTCGATCTTGCGCGCCGCCGCGTTGTACAGCGCGACGCTGCCCGGCAAAGTGCCGACATCGAGTTCGCCCGTCGCCAGCGGCGCCACAATGCGCGCGCCGGTGTCAAAATCCGTCAATTGCGCGTCGATGCCCTCGGCGGCGAAGTAGCCGCGGTCCGCCGCGATGAAAACGCCGACATCGCCGGCGTTTTTCGTCGTCGCGAGGCGAACCACGTCGGCGGCGAAGGCGCTGGTGTTCAACACCGCGAACGCCACGCATGTTTTGAGCCAGCGTCTCATGATCCCCCCTTCGTCGCCCCCTACTGAATCAACTTCCCGATCTTCTCCACCGTCGCCTTTGGCGTCGCGTAGATCTGACGGATCAGCTTCTCAAGATGCGCGCCGTCCTCCGGGTCCACATCGAGCTTCTGCTTCTTCGCGTCGGCGATGAACTCGGCGTCCCTCATGGTCCTGTCGAAGGCCTCGCGCAACATCGCGGCCTTGTCGGCGGGCATGTTCGGCGGCGCGACGAAGGGGCGCCCGATTCCCTGCCCGGCGTAGAGGAAGTTCAATTCCGCCTGCTGCTCCGGCGTCTTCGCGAAATCCAGAATGAACGGCACATCCTTCAGATGCGGGTTCGGCTCGGCGCCGCCGTGGAAAATGATGTTCACCTTCTTTGTCGCCAGCCAGTCCGGGCGTTTGCCTGTCACGCTGTCGAGAGACTCGCAAATGCCCTCGACCTCGCCGCGCTCCATCGCAAGAAACACGTCCGACGAAGACGGAAATCCCGACACAAGCTTGAACTTCGCGCCCAGCAAAGCGTTGAGCGCGTTGGGATAGGAGCGCGTGCCGGTGCCCGGCCCGGTGTCGCCGACGATCAGTTCCCTCGTCAGCAAATCGGCGAATGTTTTCACGGCCGCGTTGGCGTTGGCGATACAGACATTCGTCTCCGTCGTCGGCGTGCCAAGCCAAGTCATTTTCAACGGGTCGAAGCGCGCGCCCGGCGCGCCGGTCAGCGGCCCCAGCGTCGCGTCGCGCGCGATGATGCCAAACACGGAGCCGTCCTTGGGCGCGATATTGTAAATATGGCTCGCCGCCACATAGGAACCCGCGCCCGGCATGTTTTGCGTGACGACATTAGGCGTCCCCGGCAAATGTTTGCCGATGTGATGGGCGACAACGCGCCCCCACAGGTCATATCCCCCGCCCGGACCAAAACCGATAATCATGGTTGAGGGCTTGGCCGCGCCCTGCGCGAGAGACGCATCCATGCCGGCAAACGCGGCCAGGCCCATCACGGCCGAAAAGAGAGCTTTCGAAAACATGTTTTCCCCGGTTTGGCGGCGGCCGACATCAAACCAATGCGCCCGCGCATGAACGGCACGCAGACCATTTTATCGTCGATATTGTCAAGAAAGCCGCCGCGAACACGTATTCGCGGCGGCGATCGCCTAAGCCAGACCCTCGGCCTTCAGCGCCGCCTGCACGCCGGGCCGCGCAAAAACGCGCGCCTTGAACGCGGACAGGTTTTTCAGTCCGGCAATGTCGATCTTCATGCCGTCGGCCCATCGCAGGATGACAAAGAGATAACCGTCGGCCACGGTGAATTTCGATCCCGTCAGATAATCCCTGCCGGCCAGTTCCTTGTCGACATGGGCAAAGCGGATGTCGATGTTCTCGCGCAGGATCGGCTTGTAATTGTCGGGCGTGTTCGGCTTGAACAAAGGCCCGAAGCCCTTGTGCAATTCGGTCGAAACATAGTTCAGCCATTCCTGCACCTTGTAGCGCTCAATCGTGCCATTGGCGGGCGCTATGCCGGATTTCGGCGCCTGATCGGCGATGTACTGAACAATCGCCGGCCCTTCGGTCAGCACGGTTCCATCGTCAAGAACGAGGGCGGGCACCTGCCCTTTGGGATTCACAGCCAGAAAGTTTGCGCCGCTCGCGGTCGTTTTGGCGCGCAGATCAACCTTCTCCGACTGAAGGGCCAGGCCGGATTCGTGCAGGGCGATATGCGGCGAGAGGGAGCAGGCGCCGGGGGCGAAGTAGAGTTTCATGATGTCTCCGTGAGTTTGCAGAAGAAGGCTATATGGGGTCGGACGGAGACAATTGCGAGACCTTGCCGGACCAATATTTGAATCCGCGCGTCCGCTCCTGGTCCCGCCCGGCGGCGTGTGCAAGCAGATGGTCAATGCTTGACGCCTATCCCCATATCGCGCGGCCAGGAAGGGCGGATCGTCACGCCGCCGCTCGCCTACCGCGCCATACTGTGCGGCAGCCACAGGGTGATCAGCGGGAACAGCACCATCAGCGCGAGCTTGATCAGGTCCGCCACGACGAAGGGCGTCACGCCCTTGTAGATCGTCCATAGCGACACGTCGGGCGTGATGCCTTTCAACACGAAGACGTTGATGCCGAAGGGGGGATGGATCATGCCGGTTTCCACCACGCAGAGCATGATGATGCCCCACCAGATGATGTCGTAGCCCATGCTCAACACCAGCGGCGTGATGATGGGCACGGTGATGATCATCACGGCGAAGGATTCCATCACCGTGCCGAGAACCAGATAGGCGAAGAGGATCAGCGCCATCAGCGCGATGGGCGGCCAGTTGAGGCCGCCCACATAGGCGGTCGCGGTTTCCGTGAGCGCGCTGACGCCGACGAAGAAGGAAAAAATTTGCGCGCCGATGATGAGGCCATAGATCATCGCCGTCGTCGCGGTGGTCTCGACCATCACTTCGAAGAAGGCGCCGCGATTGAGCTTGCCGCGCAGGACCGCGCAAATGAACGCGCCGATGGCGCCCACCGCGGCGGATTCCGTGTCGGTGAATACGCCGAAAAACAGCCCGAACATGACGCCGCCGACAAGCAGCGCGACGGGAACGCAACTTTTCAGCGCCCGTCGCAGTTCGATCGTGTCGAGCCTGCCGGAGGCGGGCGGCGCGGAGGTTGGACTGACGCGCACATAGACGACGATGGTGAGCAGATAGAGCAGCACCGCGAGCACGGCTGGACCGACCGACGCCACGAACAATTGTCCGATGGAGGCCTCCGTCAGCAGCGCGAAAACAATGATCGGGCCGGAGCCCGGCGGCACCAGCGGTCCCAGCGTGCCGCCCGCCGCGCAAACGCCGGTCGCCAGCGCCGGCGAATAGCCGCGCTCGCGCATTTCTGGAATGGCGACGCGGCCGATGGTTGCGGCCGTGGCGAGCGAAGAACCGGTCAGCGCGCCAAAGCCCGCGCAGGAGCCGATGGTCGCCAGCGCCAGTCCGCCGCGATATTTGCCGAAGAGAACATGCGCGAGACGATAGAGGTCGTCGGCCATGCCGGAGACCGCGGCGAAACTGCCCATCATCAGAAACAGCGGCAATGTCGCCATTTGCGAGTTGGTCAGCAGCCCCGTCGATTCCGTCGCGAAGGCGCTGAGGGCGGGCGCGAAACCCATGAACAAAGCCGCGCCGAAAATGCCGATCAGGCCCGTCAGCGTGGCGAGCGGCATGAGGCCCAACATGAAAATCCACATGACCGCGAAGGCGATGCCGACGGCTTTGACGGGATTGTCCTGCGACCAGCGCGACATGCCGGTAAAATCGACGATCGCGTAGATGGCGATGGCGACGACAAAAGCGCCCATCAGCGCGGCGATGCAGGCGACGATGGGCCAGGATTTATCGACGGCGGGCTTTTCATAAGCCCAGGCGCGGCGGATGAAATTGGACGTGACGACCGCCTGAATGAGCGCGCCAACGGCGAGCAGCGCCACGACGGCGTACATGAAGGGCGCCTGATGCCAGCCGAGAATGACGGTGGTGCGGCCCTGAGCGGCGAGCTTGCCCGCGTGCACGTAAATCTGCTGGGTCAGCAGCGCGAAGAAGAACAGCAGCGAGAAGGCGCCGAAGGCGTCGAGCCAGATGGCGAGACGGCCGCTGAGCCACCGCGAAAAAATGTCGATCTTGAGATTGACGCCGCCAGCCAGGCCCGAGGGAATGCACGCGGCGATGGCGATGGCGAAAGCCATCGACGTGATCTCGTTGAGCGCGACGACTCCGCCGTTGAAAAGCCAGCGCCAGAGCACGTCGACGACTGTCGCGC
>JANYDZ010000483.1 GCA_025363375.1 Hyphomicrobiales bacterium | reverse complement strand
CGGGCGGCGACGGCGCCGCGTTGTGGCGCGCGCTCGAAGCCATGCGCGCGCGCGGCGACGTCGCGCGCATCGGCATCTCCTTTTACGCCGCCGATCCCATCGTCGAAATGGCGGCCCGTTTTCGGCCCCAGGTCGTGCAATTGCCCGTCAGCATGGTGGATCAACGGCTCGCGCGCGACGGGACCTTGCGGGCGCTCGCCGATCGCGGCGTTGAAATCCACGTCCGCTCGGCCTTTCATCAGGGACTGATTTTTGTCGATCCCGACAGGCTGCCCGAATCGCTGCGCGGCAAACGCGAAATCATCGCGCGTCTGCGGGCGCTCATCGCCGCGACCGGCGTTGCGCCCGTGGCGCTGGCGCTCGGCTTTCTCAAGGGCCTGCGCGAAATCGGCGCCGTCGTTGTCGGCGTGACAAAGGCGGCGGAATTTGTAGAGATAGCGGAGGCGTTTGCCCGCCCGCCCGAAGGCGTGGACTTCGCCGCGATGGCGCTCGACGATCCGTTGCTGCTCGACCCCGCGAAATGGTGAGAACAATCGACATGAGGACCATCGCGATCATTCAGGCCCGCATGAGTTCTTCGCGGCTGCCCGGCAAAGTTCTGAGGCCCATTCTGGGAAGACCTATGCTCGCCTGGCAGATTGAACGGATGCGGCGCGCGCGTCTGATCGACCGGCTCGTGGTCGCGACAAGCGCGGAGCCCGGCGACGACGCGCTCGCCGAATTCTGCGCGCGCGAAAATATCGATTGTCACCGCGGCAGTCTCAACGACGTGCTCGGCCGTTTTTTTGGCGCGGCTCAGGCGTTTGGTCCCGCCGAACACGTGGTGCGCCTCACCGGAGATTGCCCGCTCGGCGATCCCGAAATTGTCGACGCCTGTATCGCGCTGCATGTCGCGAACGGCGCGGATTACACGTCGAACAGCGTGTCGCGCACCTATCCCGACGGGCTCGATGTGGAAGCGATGACGTTCGACGCGCTGGAGCGCGCGGCCCGCGGCGCGTCCACGGACTACGAACGCGAACACGTGACGCCGCATCTTTATCGAAATCCCGAAAAATTCAGGCTCGACGTCCTGCGCTCGCCGCGCGATCTCACGCGTTTGCGCTGGACCGTGGACAAGCCCGCGGATTTCGCATTCGCGGCGCGCGTCTTCGCGGAGCTTGTCCCGGCAAACCCGGCGTTCTCGTGGCGCGACATTCTCGCGCTGGTTGAAGCGCGGCCGGATATCGCCGCCATCAACGCTTGATCCACGGACGCTGCTATTTCGCGAGACCCGCGACGGCGTCGATCACGCGCGCGGCGTCCGCGTCGGTCATGAGCGGAAACACGGGCAGGCTCAGAATGCGTTCGGCGGCCCGTTCGGCGACGGGACATTGCCCCTCTCCGGTCCCGAAGCGTTCGCGATAAAACGTCATGAGATGCACGGGGCTGTAGTGCACGTTCGCGCCGACGCCGGCGGCGCGCAAAAGATTGAAAGCCCGCGCGCGGTCCATGCCGAGCGCTTCCAGATCGAGTTCAACGACGTAAAGATGATAGGCGTGAAGGCGGTCGGCGCGCGCCGCGAGCGGGCGCGCGAAAGGCAGATTGGCGAAAGCGGCGTCGTAGCGAGCGGCGATGGCGCGGCGCCGCGCGACCCAGGCCGCAAGCCGCGGCAGTTGCGCGATGCCGAGCGCGCATTGCAGATCGCTCAAGCGGTAATTGTAGCCGAGCTCCACCATGTCGTAGGCGAAAGTGCCGTTGAGGGAGCGTTGGCGGTGATCCGAATCGATTCCGTGGCTGCGAAAGCGCCGCATCGACGCCGCAAGTCCGGCGTCTTGCGTCGAGGCCATTCCGCCTTCCGCCGTGGTGAGATGCTTTACGGGATGAAATGAAAAAGTCGATATGTCCGCAAGCGAGCCAACCGCCCGGCCCTTGTAGGCGGCGCCGGGCGCGTGACAGGCGTCGGCGACGATTTTCAAATTGTGCTTGCGCGCGAGCGCGCCGAGCGCTTCGTAATCGGCGGGCTGGCCGGCGTAGTCGACGGCGACAATCGCCTTTGTCCGCGCTGTTATCTTGCCCGCGACGCTGGCGGGATCGATGAGCAGCGTGTCGCTTTCGACGTCGGCGAACACCGGCGCCGCGCCTTCATAGACCGCGCAATTGGCGGAAGCCGCGAAAGTGATGGCGGGCACGATCACTTCGTCGCCGGGTCCCACTTTCAGCGCGTGCATCGCCGCGTGCAGGGCCGCTGTGCCGCTGTTCACCGCGACGTTGTGCGCGACGCCGAGCGTCTCGCCAAACGCTTTTTCAAACGCCTCGACGCGCGGGCCCGTCGTCAGCCAGCCAGATTGCAGGGCTTCGGCGACCGCGGCGAGATCCTCGGCTTCAATGGTCTGACGGCCGTAAGGAATCATGGCTCAAATTCCTTCGGGATCGAGTCCCTCGATCATGGCGGCGAGCCCCTCGGGCCCGATCCATTGGGGATTGGTGTTCGAGGCGTAGCGGAAGTCGGGCTCCACGAGCCGGGCCTGCCCGTAAATGTCCGCGAGATCGTCGCGCGGCATCGGCATCAACACGTAGCGGTCGCCGATATCGTAGCAGGAACGCGAATCATCCTCGGTGATCATGACTTCGTGCAGTTTTTCGCCGGGTCTGATGCCGATGATTTTCAACGGCAGGCGCGGCGCGAGCGTGCGCGCGAGATCGGTGATTTTCATGCTGGCGATCTTCGGCACGAAGAGTTCGCCGCCGCGCATCTTGACGAGGCCTGAAAGAACGAAATCGACGCCCTCCTCCAGCGTGATCCAGAAACGCGTCATGCGGTCGTCGGTGATCGGCAGATGCTCGGCGCCGTTGGCGATCAGCTTGCGGAAATAGGGAATCACGGAGCCTCGCGAGCCCACCACATTGCCGTAGCGCACGACGGCGAAACGCGCGCCTTGCGGGCCCGACAGATTGTTCGAGGCGACGAAAATCTTGTCGGAGGCGAGTTTGGTGGCGCCATAGAGATTGACTGGGTTGCAAGCCTTGTCCGTCGAAAGCGCGATAACCTTCCGCACCTTTGTGCGCAGCGCCGCGAAAACAACATTTTGCGCGCCGTCGATGTTGGTCTTCACGCATTCCATCGGATTGTATTCGGCGATGGGCACATGCTTCATGGCGGCAGCGTGGACGACGATATCCACGTCGCGCATCGCGACCTCAAGCCTCTCGCGATCGCGCACGTCGCCGATGAAAAACCGCACGCGGTCGTCCGGAAATCTCTGCGCCATCTCGAATTGCTTGAATTCGTCGCGCGAATAGATGATCAGCTTGCGCGGGTTGAAATCGCGCAACACCCGCTCCGTGAATTTCTTGCCGAACGAGCCCGTTCCTCCCGTAACGAGAATCACCTTGTCGATGATCTCGTGAGCAATTTCGGTATGCGAAATCATGGGAGAAAAGCCTTGCCGCATCGCGAATCTATAGCGTTGTGAGAGCCTTACATGACGGATCGCCCGGCTTCAAGGCGGCTTTCGCGTGATCCGCTCACAGTCGAGAAAGGCCCGATTTACGCGCATTTTCCTAAGACAGCCGCCGCCCCTCAACAGGCCACGCGGAAGCGTTGCGCGTCGCTTGCGCCGGGATCGCCGCGCATTGCGAATCACCAAACTTGCCGCCGCGCCGCCGGTCGGCTTCCAGGTCGACTTCCACGTCGGGCGGCATATTTGGCGAAGTATCTGTTGAACGCCCCGGAAGCGGCGGCTAACACTTTGTTCGCGATTCGAAATGACGCGCGGGCCTCCGGAGTTTTGGAGCATATGGATGGGCGGGAGGCCGGACATGGCGACATCCTGGATAGATCTCGCGCGCTGGATAGATCTCGCGCGGCGGTTTTCCCGCGTTGGGCATGCGCGAATCGGGACGCGGCTGACTTTGCTGGGGCTGGGCTGCGCGATGAGCGCGTCGGGGGCAAACGCCGCCGGCCTCGCAAGGCCGCGCGCCGCCGCGCCGATCAAGGAGGCCGCCGTCGTCTACGCCTCGCTC
>JANYDZ010000467.1 GCA_025363375.1 Hyphomicrobiales bacterium | reverse complement strand
CGAGGTGGCCGGACCGCTGTCCGTCTCAATTTCGACAAGGCCGGAGGCTACGAAATACATGTTCGTGGCGGCTTCGCCGCGCCGTACGATCGTGGTTCCCGCGGGGGCTGTCTGGGCGTGCAGATAATCCATGACTTCGGCGATCTCCGCCGCCGACAGGGTCGCAAACAGCGGCACCCGCGCGATCATGCCCCAGGTGACGACAAACTCACGGCGGTGAATTTCATCCGCGAAAGCCTTTGAGACGATGCCGATCGGCAGGGCCAGCATCATCAGCCCCGCAAGCATTGTGAAGCCCGCGACCACCCTGCCCAGCGGCGTGACCGGCACCACGTCGCCGTAACCCACGGTTGTCAGCGTGACGACCGCCCACCACATCGCGTCGGGGATGGAGCCGAATTTATCGGGTTGCGCGTCATGTTCGACGAGATGCATGGCGGAAGCTGAAATCAGCACCAGGCCGAGCAGAACGACGGAGGTCGCCAGCAGCGCGGAGCGTTCCGCTTCGAGCGCGGCGATGAGCGAGCGCATGCCTGGTGAATAGCGGGCCAGTTTGAAGAAACGCAACAGGCGCAAAAGCAGCAGCACACGCAGGTCGGCGGGCAAAAACATCGCGAGATAGACGGGCAGGATGCAAACGAGATCGATAACGGCGAGGGGAGTGCGGGCAAAAGCCCAGCGCGCCGCGCCGACGGTCATGGCGTGATAGGGCGTGTGATCGGGCGCGCTCCACAGGCGCAGGAAATACTCGATGGTGAAAATCGCAGCGGCGAGGAGCTCAAAAGCAAAAAAGGCGCGCCCGTATTCAGACGCGAGGTTCGGCACGCTTTCCAGCACCACGGCGGTGACGCTGGCGATCACCATCAGGATGAGGCCGCGATGCACGGCCTTGGAGGCGGCGTCCGAACCGCCGGCGTCCAGCAGATAATGCGCCCGGCGGCGCACTCTCTCCCAATAGGCGCGGCGTTTGCGGATCATTCGGCGGCGGCTCGCGCGCGCAGCGCATCGGCTATGGCGGCGAGAGCGGTCTGCGCCTTCGCGCCATCGGGACCGCCGGCCTGCGCCATATCGGGCCTGCCGCCGCCGCCCTTGCCGCCAAGTATTTCCGACGCGACGCGCACGAGATCGACGGCGTTGTAGCGTGCGGTCATGTCGGCGGTGACGCCGACGACGACGCCGGCTTTCCCGTCGGCGCCCACGCCGACGATTGCGACGATTCCCGAGCCGACTTTTTGTTTGGCTTCATCGACGATGGCTTTGAGATCCTTCATTTCGACGCCCGTGACCGCGCGTGAAAAGAGCTTTACGCCCGCGATCTCGCGGACGGATTCGTCGGAGCCCGATCCGCCGCCGCCCATGGCGAGTTTCTTGCGCGCCTCGGATAGCTCGCGTTCGAGTTTGCGGCGCTCTTCCAGCATATTGGCGACGCGCTCGGAGGCTTCATCGGCGGGCGCTTTCAGGACGGCTGCGATGTCGCGAAGGCGGCGGGCCTCTTCGTTCAGGTGACGGCGCGCGCCTTCTCCGGTTTTGGCTTCGACGCGCCGCACGCCCGAGGCTACCGCGCCCTCCGAAACGATCGTGACAAGACCAATATCGCCAGTGCGCGAGACGTGGGTGCCGCCGCACAGTTCAATGGAATAATTGTCGGCGCCCATGGAAACGACGCGCACCTCGTCGCCGTATTTTTCGCCAAACAGGGCGCGGGCGCCGGAGGCGCGCGCGTCCTCTATGCCAAGAAGGCGGGTGACGACAGGCTGGTTTTCCAGCACGACGCGATTGGCGATGTCTTCCACCCGGGAGAGTTCCGCGTCGCTGATGGGTTTTGGATGGGCGAAATCGAAACGCAGGCGATCGTCCGCGACGAGCGAGCCTTTTTGCGCGACGTGGCCGCCGAGCACCTGACGCAGCGCCTCGTGCAGCAAATGCGTCGCCGAGTGGTTGGCGCGGATCGCCGCGCGGCGCCCGTGATCGACCGCGAGTTCAACCGCAAGATCGCGCGTCAGGACGCCTTCCTCAACGACGACTTCATGGACAAAGAGATCGCCGAGTTTCTTCTGCGTATTCGTCACGCGGACGCGAAGGCCCGCCGCGGTCATGTCGCCGGAATCGCCGGTCTGGCCGCCGGATTCGCCATAAAAAGGCGTCTGGTTGACAATTGCGAGGCCGGTTTGCCCGGCGCGCAATTCGGCGACTTCGGCGCCGTCGCGCACGAGCGCCGCGATGATTCCTTCGGCCTTTTCGGTGTCGTAACCGAGAAATTCAGTCGCGCCGGCGCGCTCCTTGATGGCGTACCAGACTGTCTCAGTCGCTGCCTCGCCCGAACCGGCCCAGGCTTTGCGCGCTTCCGCGCGCTGACGCGCCATGGCGGCGTTGAAGGCCTCGGTATCGACGCCGATTTCGCGCGCGCGCAAGGCTTCCTGCGTGAGATCGAGGGGAAATCCGTATGTGTCGTAAAGCCTGAACGCGAAATCGCCGTTGAGTTTCTGGCCCCTCCGGAGGGGCGCGGCTTCCTCGTCGAGCATGGCGAGGCCGCGCGCGAGCGTTGTGCGGAACCGCGTCTCTTCAAGACGCAAGGTTTCGGAGATCAGCGGTTCGGCGCGCAGGAGTTCGGGGTAGGCCTGTCCCATTTCGCGCGTGAGGGCGGGAACCAGACGCCACATGAGCGGGTCCTTTGCGCCGAGCAACTGGGCGTGGCGCATGGCGCGGCGCATGATACGGCGCAGCACATAGCCGCGCCCTTCGTTGGAGGGCAGCACGCCATCGGCGACGAGGAAGGCGGCGGCGCGCAAATGATCGGCGATAATTCGGTGACTGGCTTTTTGCGGGCCGTCGGCGTCGACGCTGGTTGCTTCGGCCGAGGCCCGAATCAGGGCGCGCATGAGGTCGATGTCGTAGTTCGACGTCTTGCCCTGCAGAATTGCGGACATGCGCTCGAGGCCCATGCCGGTGTCGATCGAGGGTTTGGGCAAGGCATGGCGCTCGCCGCCGGCGACCTGTTCGTATTGCATGAAGACGAGATTCCAGAACTCCAGAAAGCGGTCGCCGTCTTCGTCCGGGCTGCCCGGGGGGCCGCCCTGCAATGTCGGGCCCTGATCAATGAAAATTTCCGAGCAGGGGCCGCAGGGACCAGCCTCGCCCATCGACCAAAAATTGTCCGAGGTGCCGATACGGATGATCTTTTCGTCGGGGAAACCGGCGATTTTTTTCCATAGATCGAAGGCTTCGTCGTCGTTGTGATAAACTGTGACAAGGAGCCGGTCTTTCGACAGGCCGAATTCCCGGGTGATGAGATTCCAGGCCAGTTCGATCGCCTGTGCCTTGAAATAATCGCCGAAGGAGAAATTGCCCATCATCTCGAAGAACGTATGGTGGCGCGCGGTATAGCCGACGTTGTCGAGATCGTTGTGCTTGCCGCCGGCGCGCACGCATTTTTGCGCGGATGTCGCGCGCTTATAGGGCCGGTTCTCGACGCCGGTGAAAGTGTTTTTAAACTGCACCATTCCGGCGTTTGTGAACATGAGCGTGGGATCGTTGCGCGGCACCAGCGGCGAGGAGGCGACGATCTCGTGGCCGTTCTTGCTGAAATA
>JANYDZ010000453.1 GCA_025363375.1 Hyphomicrobiales bacterium | reverse complement strand
TGGGCGCCGCAGATCGAGGCGTTTTCGCGGAGGCGTCGCGCCATCGCGCCGAGCCTTCGTCATTGCTGGCCCGACGAATGGGACGGCGGCGGCGACTACACGGCGAGCCGGCATGTCCTGGACATCATCGCGTTCATCGAGAAACTGGCGGCGGGACCGCTCCATCTCGTCGGCCATTCGCGGGGCGGAAGGTTGTGCCTGCATGTGGCCGCGCGCGCGCCGCGTCTGGTGAAAACGCTCTCGCTCTATCAGCCGGGAGGCGCCGCGGACGCGAGCTTTCTGCCGCCCCTGCCGGCGTCCGCGCCGCAGAGGGATTCGCCGGCGGCGCGGATCGCGGCCGGGGACGTGGAAGCCGGGGTCGCAATGTTTCTCGAAGGCCTGATGGGCGCGGGCTATTGGGCGCGCGCGCGCGGCGACCTGAAAGCCATGCTGCGCGCCAACGCCCGCACGCTCGTCGCCATGGGCCGCGATTCCAGCGAGCCCATGACGCGGGCGATGGCGGAGGCGATCGAGGCGCCGACGCTGCTGATCGGCGGAACCGGCATTCCGCCGATGTTTCTGCGCGTGCTCGACGCGCTGGAAGGTTTGTTGAAAAACGCGCGGCGCGCCCGGATCGAGAGCGCGTCGCACTTCGCCAACCTGGAAAACCCGGCCCTGTTCAACGGCGTGTTGGAGGCGTTTTTCGACGCCAACGGGTAGGATTTTCACCAGCGCGTCACGCGCTTTTCAATAACAAATCCCCGGCGCGCGACGGGCGCCGCCCATGGATTCAACGAAGGTCCGGATATCCGCGACGAGCCGCGCGCGGTGGGCGTCGCCAATCTTCGCTTCGTCCAGCGCCGTAATCCAGCGTTCAAATGAATTGCGGTCTTTGTCGCCGCGCGGCGCATTTTTTCGCCGCGCGGCGACAAAAACCGCGAGTTCGCCAAGCTTCTCGCGTTCGTAGCGCGAAAAGAGATAATCGAGGAAATCCTCCTCGATGATTTTGGCGTTCAGCTCCGGCGCAAATAGCCCGCCGCAACCGCAGCCGGCGTCGTGGCTGGTGTTGAGGCCTTGCAGCCAGGCGGCGCCGAGTTCGACAAGATCGACCGTTGCGCTTGCCGGTCCGGGCGCGCGCATCCGGGCCATGTCAGCTCGCTTTCAAGTCGGGTTTGGCTTTGATTTCGGCGCGCCGCTTTTTGGTCGCGTCCACATCGACGCCGCCGTTGACGGCGAGGACGACGCCATAGGCGTCGCGCGCGACGGCCGCGCTCACATAGCCTTCGAAAACGTCGAAGGCGACGCGCTCGGGTTCGCGTTCGACCGGCCGTCCAAAGCCGCCGCCGCCGCCGGACAAGTGGCGAATTTGATCGCCGATCTTGAGGCGCTGCGTCATGACCTTGGCGTTGGGGAGGTCGTCGATAAGCTCGCCGTCGAGCCGCAAATCGATCTTGTTGCCGAAGCCTGGATGGCCGCCTTCAAGGCCCCATGGCGCGCAATGGGCGCGATCTATCTGCGTGTTGACGGTGATCGGCATGCGCGCTTCGACGACGCGGTAGATGCCAAGGCCGCCGCGCCAGCGCCCCGGGCCGCCTGAATCGTCGCGCAACGCCATTTCCCGGACGATGACGCCAAATTTAGCCTCCACCTGTTCGGTGGGCGAATTGTGCGTGTCGCCGTCGTTGAGGCAGACGGTGGCGCTCATGCCGTCCTCGGTTTTCTTGGCGCCCCAGCCGCCGCCGAGCGGGCCCATGTTGCCGAACATGAAGCGCCCGTCCTTCGGCGAAACGCCCCACATGTTGATGGTCATGAGATCGGCGTGATGTCCGGCGATGACGTCGTCCGAAATCGCGGGCGCCAAAGCCTTGAATATCGAGTCGACGATCGTCATGGGGTAGCACATCCATTGCCGCATGGCGGCGGGGCGCACGGCGCTGACGATTGTGCCGGGCACGAGCTTGACGTTGAGCGAACGAAAGCTGCCCTGATTGATGGGATAATCGGTTGGCGAGGTCAGGCATTTGTAGGCGACTTCGGCGCAGGCGTAGCCCGTCGTTTCGCCGGAATTGAAGAAGCCGCGAACCTGTTTGCTCACTTCCGTGAGATCGATCGTGGCTTCATCGCCCTTGACGACGACGCGCACCTTTATGGGCACGCGCTGGCCGATGTCGACGCCGTCGTCGTCCATGAAGGCTTCGGCTTCGTAGGTTCCATCCGGGATTCTGCGTGTGCGTTCACGCGCGCGCGCCTCCGACTGGTCCATGATGGCGGCGATGGCGCAGAGAACCTCCCGCCGGCCATAGCGGTTGAGCAATTCGACGTAGCGGCGCTCGCCGGTTCGCACGGCCGTGACCTGCGCGCGCAGATCGCCCATGGCGCGTTCGGGAATGCGCACGTTCATCTTGATGATTTCGACGAGGCTTTCGTTCACCACGCCGGCGTCCAGGTAACGCATGATCGGGATCTGAATGCCTTCGGAATAGATGTCGGTGGTGACGCCGCCGAGCGATCCGCCGACATCCTGCCAATGGGCCATGCAGCAGGTGAAGCCGGCGAGTTCGCCTTCGTGAAACACCGGCATGGTGAATGTGAAGTGGTTGAGGTGGCTGCCTGTGAGATAGGAATCATTGGTGACGTAGATGTCGCCCGGCTTCATGTTTTGCGCGCCGAAATGCTGGATCTTGCGCTTCACCGTCTGCGACATGCCGCGGATGAACATGGGCAGGCCCAGGCCGATCGAGACGGTGTCGCCGACCGGCGTGAAGAGGCCGACGGTGAAGTCGAGCGCCTCGTAGATGATCATGTTGTAGGCGGTGCGCATAAGATTGGTCTTCATCTCCTCGGTCACCGCCAGCACGCCGTTGCGAATGATGGCGGTCAGCACGGCGTCGACTTGCGGCGCGGCTTTTTTAGCGGCGGCCTTTTTCAAGGGAGTTTTTTTCGCGCGCGCGGCCATGTCAGCGGCTCCGTCCGATGGTCAAAACGAGATTGCCGAAGTCGTCGACGACGAGTTTGTCGCCGGGCAATACAACGGTCGTCGAGGCGTGCTCCTCCACGAGCGCGGGGCCGGCGACGCGGTTGCCGGCGAGCAAAGCGCCGCGCGCGAAGATCGGAGTCCTTACGGCTTTGCGCAGTTCGCTGAAATAGACGTCGCGCGGCGCAAGGGACGCGGCTTTCGGCGGGCTCGATGTTCCGCGCGCGATCTTCGCCAGTTTCGGCTTCTTCATCACGCCCGTGACGGTCGCGCGCAGGCTGACAATTTCCGCGTGTTCATTCGGCGCGCAGGTGCCGTAACGCAATTGATGCACGTCGTCGAAGCGCTTTTTGATGGCGCCGCGGTCCCGCTTGGCGAAGAACGCGTTGGCGAGGTCGATCGTGACCGAATGTTCCTGGCCGACGTAACGCATGTCGGCGGCCTTGCCGACGACGACATCGGCGGTTGCGACGCCGCTGCCCGCGAGCGCCGCCACGCCTTCGGCGACCATGCCGGCGTAGAGCTTTTCGATCTCGGCGAACGAAGCGTCGGCAAGGCGCATGGGCGCGGTGCGCACGTAATCGTAACGCAGATCCGAAAACAGCATTCCGAAGGCGCAGAAATGGCCGGGCGAGCGCGGCACGATCACCGTGCGCGCGCCGATTTCGCGCGCGACGGCGGAGGCGTGCAGCGGCCCCGCGCCGCCGTAGGCGATGAGCGGAAACGCCGCCGCGTCGAGGCCGCGTTCGGTCGACACGCCTTTGACGGCGTAGGACATGGCGGTCGCCGCGATGCGCAGAACGCCTTCCGCCGCGGCGGTCGCCGATAGGCCCAGCGGCCCGGCGATGCGTTTTGTGATGGCCGCCCTGGCGGCTTCGACATCCAGCTTCATTTCGCCGCCGAGAAAGCGGCTGGGATCGAGCCGTCCAAGCAGCAGGTTCGCGTCGGTGACAGTGGGCTCCGCGCCGCCGAGGCCATAACATGCGGGACCTGGCGAGGCGCCGGCGCTTTGCGGGCCGACGCTGAGCGCGCCGCCGTCGTCGATGCGCGCGATGGAGCCGCCGCCGGTGCCAACTTCAAAGATGTCGATCATGCTGATCTGGACGGGCAGGGCTTCGTTGTAGCCGCCCACGAGCGCCGCGCCCGTCGTCAGCGCTTCGCCCTTGTAGATGACGCCGGCCTTCGCGGTGGTGCCGCCCATGTCGAAGCCGATGGCGTCGTCGAGTTTCAAAGCGTTGCAGAGGGCGCGCGCGCCGATGACGCCGGCGGCTGGACCGGATTCGAGCATGCGGATGCATTGGGTTTTCGCCTGCGCGGATTCGTAGAGGCCGCCGGAGGATTGCACCAGCAGGAAGGAGCCCTTGAAGCCGCCCTTGACGAGGTGGCCGTCGATGCCGGTCACGTAATCGCGCACGCGCGGTCCCACAAAAGCGTTGGCGACGACGGTGGAGCAGCGTTCGAATTCGCGGTATTCCTGCGAGAGTTCGTTGGAGCAGGAAACGAAGGCGTTCGGCAGGCGTTTCTGGACGATCGCGCGCACGCGCTCCTCGTGGGCGTTGTTGCGATAGGAATGGAGCATAATGACCGCAACGGCTTCGATGCCGAGTTTGACCAGCTCATCGCAGATTTTGTCGACGGCGGCTTCGTCGAGGGGCGTGTCGACATCGCCCTCGGCGGTCAGGCGCTCGGGCACCTCGAAGCGCAGCGAACGCTTCACCAGCGGCACATGTTTGCGGAAGAAGAGGTTGTAGGCGTCGGGCCGGTTGATGCGGCCGATTTCGTAGATGTCGCGAAAGCCCTTGGTGATCAGCAGAGCGGTTTTGGCGCCGGTGCGCTCCAGCATGGTGTTGATGACAATGGTCGAGCCGTGCAGGAAAATATCGGCTTCGGCGTAGGTAACGCCGGCCTTTTCGACGCCGTGCGTGATGCCTTCGACAAGGCTACGCGGCGTCGAGAGGGATTTGCCGTAAAAAAGCTCGCCCGTATCCTCGCGAAACGCCGCCACATCGGTAAACGTGCCGCCGATGTCGGCGGCGAGACGCGTGCCCAACAGGGCCGCGCCCTTTTTCTTCGTCTTCCCAGCCATACGCCGTGATCCCCTGGTTCTTCGGGCGTCTTTTGGCGGGAAGGGGCGCGCGTGTAAAGGGCGGTTTCCCCGGCTTTGACGGGATGAGCGCGCTTATTTGTGTCCGGCGCGTTTCATCTCGCCGGCGGAATTCACCAGCGCGTGCAGGCTGCGCGCGAAGCCGACGGCCTTGCTCATGTCGATAGCCTGGGCGTTGACGCCGTATTCCTTCACCGCCAGCACCGCCGGGCGCGCGAAATGCAGCATGCGGTCGATGAAGGCCTGCGCGGTCCTCTCAAGCTCGGCCTCGGGCACGACTTCGCTCACCGTGCCGATTTCCATGGCCTTTTCAGCCGAGATGACCTTGCTTGTCCACACATGATACATCAGCGCCTTCATCGGCACGCGGTCGATCATCGACGACATGACCATGGTCGGCATGATGCCGTGCGAAAATTCCGGAATTGAAAATTGCGCGGTGTCGGCGGCGATGGTGATGTCGGCCGCCGCGGCGAGCGCGAAGCCAAAACCGGCGGCCTGGCCCTGCACCACGGCCATGATGGGCGCGTTGCATTTGCGGAAAATTCCGTAGCAGCGGAACACGTGGTCGCTGATGCCGCGTGTTTGCAGCGCGTCGAGGCCCACGGGGCGCGGCGCGCCCATGGAGGCGCGGCCCACGCAAAAATCCTTGCCAGCGCCGCGCAGGACGACGAGGCGAACCTTGTCGCCTTCTTTTTCCACGAGGTCGGCGAGTTCGACGATCATCGGATCGGACATGCCGTTGCCGCGCTCGGGGCGATTGATGGTGACGTCGAGCACTTCGCCGGTGTTCTTGACGATGTAATCTTCGCTCATGTTTCTCTCCCGATGCGGTTCTGCAAGGCGCAAGGGCGCCGGTTCCAAAACCCTGTTAGCGCGGATTATCGGGTGGGTCCACCGGCCGCAAACCGCGCGATCCACTGCGCCGAAGAACGGATGGCGTCATGGAGAATGCGCAGGGGGGAATTTTGCGGGGGGCGTCCCCATTCCGCCGCGCGGGTGACGGAAGTCCCCACCCGCGTCTATCGTCGGTTCTATTTCATCATCTCCGTCGCGCGCTTCAGCATGGCGTCGCGGTCGTCGATGTGAATCGAGCCCATGAGTTTGGCCGCGGCAAACCGCTTTTCGTCGGGATCCGTCAGTTTTTCCGCGACGCCGGCGGTGACGATGCCCATCCAGGCCTTTGCATATGTCACCTGGGACTCCGGTTCGACGAGGTGGTTCATGAACAGGCGCGCGGCGTTGGGATGTGGCGCGCCGCGCAGAATGGCGCCCTGAATCGGCGTATAGGGACAGCCATCCTCCGGCACGACGACCCTCGCCGGCAGGCCCTTGATGGCGGAGGCGAAGGCGATGATCTGGTTGATGAACAGAGGGAATTCGCCGCGCGGCACGCGCCGCGTGTTCTCCTGGAGGTCGCGGCCGATCGTCATGTTCTGCGCCTGCAGCCTGGCGAGGAAATCTTCGCCGTATTTTTTGTAGAGCACGGCAAACACGGTCTGCCCACTGCCCACGGCGCGCATGTCGTCGGTGAGGATTTTGCCCTTCCATTTGGGGTCGAGAATATCCGCCCACACTTTCGGCTCGTCGGAGGGTTTGACGAGATTGGTGTTCACCAGCATGCAGACGGGCTGCACCCAGGCCGGCGTCTGCCATTTGTCCGCCTTGAAGGGCTCGCGCAGGTTTTTCGCGTTGGGCACGCCGCCATGCTCGGCGATATAGTTCTCGCCGCGCTGTTGAACAATCGAGGTTTCGCCGTGGAATTCGATGTCCGCGACATAGCGGTTCGAGGTCTGTTCGACGCGGATGCGTTCGGTGAGTTCGCTGGCGCGGGCGTCAAATTCCTGCACTTTAACGCCGTAGCGCTTCTCGAAATCCGCGACGACGCTCTTCCAATGCGGGGCGCCGAGCTGGGCGTGATAGACGGTGACCGAGCCTTCTTTTTTGGCGCCTTCAACGACCTTGTTCCAGTCTTGTTCCTGCGCCCGCGCGGCGGAAAATATCCCACCCGCGAGGGCCAAGGCCGCAAGCGATCCCCGGGCAACAAACGTTCGCATCAATTTCTCCCCTGCTTCGCTGCGTCCATTGGACCCGGGCGAACTCTCTGTGATAGTTCTAGCCGATCTCACGGTACTGGGGAAACGCATGACTCTGGCGGCGCCAGACACATTGGCAAGATCGGGGGCAAGTTCGGGCGCGGCAAGTCCGCGAACGAGCGTTTTTGGCTCGCCCGCGATTGATTGCGACCTTCATATCGCCGTGCCCTCGATCAAGGCGCTGATGCCCTATCTCGACGCCTACTGGCGCCAGCAATTTGTCACGCGCGGCATCGACCGTCTGAGCTGGAACCTGACCAGCGATCCGCCGGGCGCGCCTATTTCCGGCCGGCCCGACTGGCGCCCCGCAACCGGCAAACCCGGAACCAGTCTGCCGCTGCTGCGCGAAAAGGCGCTCGACGGGTTCGGCGTTGAACTCGCCATCGCCAATTGCATCTATGGCGGCGCGGCCCTGCACAGCGAGGACATGGCGTCCGTCGTGTGTTCCGCCATGAACGACTGGATCGCGAAGGAATGGCTGGACGCGGAGCCGCGTCTGCGCGCTTCCATCGTCGTCCCGATGAACAATCCCGAGCTGGCCGCGCAGGAGATCGAGCGCTGCGCTTCCGACAATCGCTTCGCGCAGGTGTCGATGCTCGTGGCGCAGGGCGAGCCTCTGGGCAAGCGCCGCCATTGGCCGATCTACGCGGCGGCGGAAAAACACGGCTTGCCCGTTTGCCTGCATGCGGGCTCGCTCTATCATCACCCCATGACGACGAACGGCTACGGCTCGTATTTTCTCGAGGATTATGTGGCGCAGGCGTTCGCCTTCGAGAGCGCCGTGCTCAGCCTCGTCAGCGAAGGCGTCTTCGCCAAATATCCCGCGTTGAAGATCGTGTTCGCGGAGTCCGGCGTGACCTGGCTGCCGGCTGCGCTGTGGCGTTTCAACAAGACGTGGCGCGGCGTGCGCGCGGAAATTCCGTGGGTGAAGCGCCCGCCGATGGACATCGTGCGCGACAACATCCGCCTGACCTTGCAGCCTTTCGACGAGCCGGACGGCGCGGGCCGTCTGGAGCGCTTCTGCGAGCAGATGAAATCCGACCGGATGGTGCTTTTTTCCAGCGATTTTCCCCACTGGCATTATGAAGGGACCGACGCGCTGCCGATCTCTCCCAAGAGCGGTCTCGCGCGGCGAATCCTCTACGACAACCCGCGCGAAACCTTTCCGCGCCTCGGCCTCAGGGAGCTTGCCAGGTGAGCACCGACATTCTCGAACGCCCGCCGCAACAACGCGCGGCTCCACTCCACACGCGGCTGAAGGTCGTCGATTGCGACATCCACCCGACAGCCGCGAGCGCCGATGAGTTGCTGCCGTTCCTGTCGGAGCGCTGGCGCGACTACATGAAAACTTACGGCGGTTTCTATCGCCAGCCTTTGTCGGACACGCTTTCTCATCCCCGCATGGCGCCGGATGTGGCGCGCGCCGACGCGTGGCCGCCGGGCGGCAAGCCGCCCGGCTCCGATCTCGCGTTCATGCAGACGCAGCATCTCGACGCCAACAACATCGAGCACGGCATGTTGATGCCGCTTAACCGCGGCCCCGGCAATCAGCGCAATCTCGAATTCGGCGCGGCTCTTGCCGGCGCCGTCAACGACTGGCAACTGGCCCATTGGGTGGACCGCGACACGCGCCTGCACGCTTCCATTGTCGTGACGCAGGAGCATCCGCCTTTCGCCATCGCCGAAATTGAGAAGCGCGCCGGAGACAGGCGTTTTTCGCAAATCATGCTGCCGCCAAAATCGCTGGAGCCGCAAGGCCGTCGCCGCTATTGGCCGATCTATGAAGCCGCCGTCGCGCACAATTTGCCGCTGGCCCTGCACGTGGGCGGCATCAACGGCTATCCCGCGACGGCGAGCGGCTGGCCCTCCTATTATATCGAGGAGCAGCACACCAATGTGCAGGGCATGCAAAGTCTCATCACCTCCATGGTGATCGAAGGCGTGTTCGAGCAATTCCCGACGCTGAAAGTGGTGCTCGTCGAAGGCGGCGTCGCGTGGGTTCCGGCGCTGAAGTGGCGCATGGACAAACACTGGAAGCGCCTGAAGAGCGAGGCTCCGCATCTGAAGCGCCCGCCGTCCGAATATATCCACGACCACATCTGGCTGACGACGCAGCCGCTTGACGAGCCGGACGCCGACATGGATCTGGCCGAGGCCTTCGAACAGGTGGGCGTCGACCGCGTCATGTTCTCGACCGACTATCCCCATTGGGATGGGGACGAGCCGAGCTTTGTCGTCGGCAAACTCAAAATAGGGGAAGAGAAGTTGCGGCGCATCCTGCGCGACAACGCCCGCGAACTCTACGGTTTCAAATGAGCAGACAACGTCATGTCGTCGCGGCCATCGACGAGGTGGGGCCGGGAACCTCCAAACGCGTCAACGTCGCCGGGCGCGATATCGCGCTGTTCAATGTCGGCGGCGAATTCTTCGCGCTCGCCAACAAGTGTCCGCACGAGAGCGGGCCTCTGTGTCAGGGCAAGATCATAGGCCTCGCGGTCGCCGATGAGCCCGGAAAATACCGCATCGAACGCGACGGCGAATTCGTGAAGTGCTCCTGGCACGGCTGGGAGTTCGACATTCGCACGGGGCAAAGCTGGTGCGATCCCGCGACCGTGCGCGTGCGCGCCTACGACACGGCGGTTGAAAATGGCGAGACCCTCGTGAGAGGACCCTATGTCGCGGAAACGTTCCCTGTCGCGATCGAGCAAAATTATGTCGTCGTTGAAATCTGACCGGGGCCTGTCGAAATGAGCGAGCAGACCATAGGCGGTCTTCCGCAAGCCGCGCGCATGATCGATCACGGCGGGTTTGTCCAGCGTTACCTCAAGGGGCGGACGATCGGCATGATCGCGCTGCTCGCCATCCTCGGCTTCCTCACCATCTATCCCTTCGGCATGCTGCTTTACGGCAGCCTGCATTCGACGCCGCCCGGCATGGCTGGTGAATTCAACCTGCACGGCTACGCGGAGGTTTTTTCCGGGCCGGCGATGTTCATCCTGCTCAACACAGTGGGCATATCTCTGGCGAAGACTATTCCCGCGCTCACCATGGCCGTGTTCCTCGCCTGGATCATCGCGCGCACGGACACGCCATGGCGCGGCACGTTGGAAGTGCTGATCACGCTGCCGTTCTTCATCCCCCCCATCCTCACTGCGATGGCCTGGGCCATGCTTGGAAATCCACAGGTGGGGCTGCTCAACAGCTTGTGGAAATGGGCGACGGGCTCGACGGTCTCGCCGATCAACGTCTATTCCTACGGCGGCGTCGTCTGGCACATGATCCAGTACTCCACGCCCTTCCTGTTCCTTTTCATCGTCGATATATTCCGCGCCATGGACCCGGCGCTGGAGGAATCCTCGCGCATGTGCGGGGCCTCGCGTTGGCGCACTTTCCGCAACATCACGTTGATGTTGATGATGCCGGCGCTGACGAACTCGTTCATCCTCAGCTTCATTCGCGGCATCGAGAGTTTTGAATCGCCTTTGTTCTTCGGCACGCCGGCGAAGATCACCGTGATCACGACCGAAATCTACAATTCCATCAACCATCACGCGACGCCCGATTATCAATACGCCACAGCCATCAGCTTTTCCGTGATGGCGATGATGTTCCTGCTGGTGTTCATCCAATGGCGGATTCTGCGCGGCAAGACCTACACCACGGTAACAGGCAAAGGCTATCAGCCCAGCGTCATGAAACTAGGCAAGTGGAAGTGGGCGACCTTCGCCTTTTGCGTTTTCTTCTTTTTCGTCACCGTGGTGCTGCCGGTGAGCCAGTTGTTCATCGGCTCGTTCTTCCGCTTTTTCGGCTTCTATCAATGGGACATGCTGACGCTGGAGCACTACAGGAACGTCTTCTCGTCGAGCGAAATCTGGCGGGCCTTCCGCAACACGATGATGCTTGGCCTCATCGGCGCCAGCGCCACCATGGCGCTGGGCTCCATTGTCGCCTACATCTCCATTCGCACGAAGTGGCGTGGCCGCCGCGTCATCGACGCGCTCGCCTGGCTGCCCTGGATGATGCCCGGCATGGTGCTCGGCATCGGCTTCCTCTGGGCCTTCGCCATGCTGCCGGGGCCGATCCCGATTTACGGCACGATCTGGGCGCTGCTGCTGGCCTATGTCACGCTCGGCACGCCGGTGTCTGTACGGGTCATGACAGGAGCCTATGCGCAGCTTTCCTTTGATCTCGAGGAATGTTCGCGCGTGCATGGAGCCACCTTCTTCCAGACGCTGTGGCGCATTCTCGTGGCGCTCGCCTGGCCGTCCTTCGCGGT
>JANYDZ010000394.1 GCA_025363375.1 Hyphomicrobiales bacterium | reverse complement strand
GCCGCGAATGGCGAAGCCGGAGCCTGCGCGACGGCTTGTGTCGTCGCCGCCGCCGCCGCCGCGCCGCTCGCGGCGGCGCCGGCAAGGCCCGCTTGCTTCAAAAGATTGCGCCGCGATACGCCGTTCGGACGTTCGGTCATGTTTCCCCCTGATGCGCGGGCCTTGCAGGGCCGATATTTCACGCATGCTGCCACGGCAGGCGTGGCGTTACAATCGCCGCGTCCGTCGCGCGCCAAGGGGCGGTTGGTTCACCGCACGGGTTGCGAGCGATCCACCATCACGCCGCGCAAGTAGACGGACGAAATCCTGCGCGTATTTTTGATGTCGTCGAGCGGATTGGCGTCGAGCACAAGAAAATCGGCGCTCTTGCCGGTTGCCAGGGTGCCGGTGTCGTTGAGCCGCAGGAACTCGGCGGAGTTGCGCGTCGCGGCGACGATGACCTGCATGGGCGAGACGCCGGCGAGCGTCATATCCTCCATTTCCTCGTGCGGTCCCCAGGCTTTATTGCCGTCAGTCCCCAGCACGAGGCGCGCGCCCGCGGCATTCAGTTTGGCGAGATTTCTGGCTTGAATGCCGTGGAACTGCTGCTCTTTTGGCTTGTCGGTGTTGGCCTCTTCGAGTTTGGCGTATTCGGCGTCGCTTACACCTGACTTCAACCAGCTGAGATCGACCTTGACGCCGCGTTCGGGCAGGTTCGGGCCCAGGATCAGGTTCGGACGCTGCTTGAACAGGGAAACGAATTCGTCGTCGATGTCCTTGTCGCGCACGCCGTGCGCCAAGGCATCGACGCCGGCGCGAATGAGTCCCTTGCCGTCTTCCTGATCGAAGATGTGGGCGATGACCCGCAGCCCGCGCTTGTGTCCCTCGTCGATAATGGCGCCGTAGATTTCCGGCGTCAGCTTTTTGTATTGGCCACCGCGGTTGTCGACCCAGATTTTGACGATATCGACTTTTTTGTCCGCAAGTTCTTCGACCGCCTTGCGGCCTTCGGCTTCGCCGGTGATCCAGTGCGGCGCGGTTATGCGGCCGGGCTCGGGCATGGTGATGCCGCGGCCGGCGCTGAGGTAGCGCGCCGAGCCGGGCAGGTTTTCATAGCGCACATCGAGCAGATTATAGGGGTCGGTTCCCAGACTCATGACGGCGCTTACGCCGAACCAGGCGCGGCGCTTCAAATCTTTCAGCAGGGGGTCCCGCAACATGCTGAGGTGGGCGTGCGTGTCGATCAACATCGGCATGATTGTCTTGCCGGCTACGTTGACGCGCGCGGCCCCGGCGGGGATGCTGACTTCACCCGCTTTGCCGACCTGCAAAATCTTCGCGCCGTCCATGACGAGGGTTGCGTTGTCGATAGGCGCGCCGCCGTCGCCCGATATCAGGCGCGCGCCTTCGAAGGCGGTGACGGTTTGCGCGTGAGCGGGGAGGGCGGCGAAAGCGAAGGTTGCGGCTATGGCTAATGCTTGTGTTTTGCGCATGTGAACCTCCACGACAGGACAGGGCAGGACGGGGCAGGCTAACATTGCGGGGCCAAGGCGGGAAAGGGGCATGTCCGCCCGAAAATTCATGTATTCGGCGCCTTGCGGCGCCTTGCGCGCGCCGGCGTTCGAGACTAGGTTTCCCGCCAGCCGAGGGGTGCCGCCGATCTGGCGGCTGAGATTACACCCATCGAACCTGATCTGGTTAAGGCCAGCGGAGGGAAGGCGCAGCGAGGCCGGTTGCCCGGCTCAACTCCCGATCTCCGGTAGACGCAACTGACCGGCGCGCGCGCGCCTTGCCGAGGGAATGGAGAACGCCATGAACGTGCAACCCAAACGCGGCTCGCTGGTGCCGGAGAGCGTGACGACCGGTCCGCTGACGGGCTCGAAAAAGATTTACTACAGCCCGGCCGGCCATCCCGAAATTCGCGTCCCGTTGCGCGAGATCAAGCTTGAAGAAGGCGCCAATGAGCCCGACGTGCGCGTCTACGACGCCTCCGGCCCTTACACCGAAGTCGACGCCCGCATCGATTTGTCCAAGGGCCTGGCGCCGGTGCGCGACATCTGGCTGTCGAAGCGCGACGGTCTTGAGACTTACGCCGGACGCGGCGTGAGGCCCGAAGACAACGGCGACGTCGCCGGCGACAAGCTCGTGCAGCCATGCCCCGCCAACCGCCAGCCGCGCCGCGGCCTCGACGGCAGGATGGTGACGCAATATGAATTCGCCCGCGCCGGCGTCGTCACCGAAGAGATGATCTACGTGGCGCATCGCGAAAATCTCGGCCGTGAGAAAATGGTCGAGGGCGCGGAAGCCGCCATCGCCGACGGCGAGAGCTTTGGCGCCTCGATCCCCGCGTTTGTGACGCCGGAGTTTGTCCGCGACGAGATCGCACGGGGCCGCGCGATCATCCCCTGCAACATCAACCATCCCGAACTCGAGCCGATGATCATCGGCCGCAACTTTCTGGTGAAGGTCAACGCCAACATCGGCAACTCGGCGGTCACGTCTTCGGTCGCCGAAGAAGTCGAGAAGCTTGTGTGGTCGATCCGCTGGGGGTCCGACACGGTGATGGACCTTTCAACGGGCCGCAACATTCACAACATCCGCGATTGGATCGTGCGCAACTCGCCGGTGCCGATCGGCACGGTGCCGATCTATCAGGCGTTGGAAAAGTGCGACGGCGACCCGGTGAAACTGACTTGGGAAATCTTCCGCGACACGCTGATCGAACAGGCCGAACAGGGGGTGGATTATTTCACCATTCACGCCGGCGTGCGCCTCGCCTATGTGCCGCTCACGGCCAAACGCGTCACGGGCATCGTCTCGCGCGGCGGCTCGATCATGGCGCGCTGGTGTCTCGCGCACCACAAGGAGAGCTTCCTCTACACTCATTTTGAGGAAATCTGCGACATCATGCGCAAGTACGACGTGTCGTTCTCCCTGGGCGATGGCCTGCGTCCGGGCTCGGGAGCCGACGCCAACGACGCCGCGCAATTCGCCGAGCTGGAAACGCTGGGCGAGCTGACGAAGATCGCATGGGCCAAAGGCTGCCAGGTGATGATCGAAGGCCCCGGCCATGTGCCGATGCACAAGATAAAGATCAACATGGAAAAGCAGCTGAAGGAATGCCACGAGGCGCCCTTCTATACGCTTGGACCGTTAACGACGGATATTGCGCCCGGCTATGATCACATCACCTCGGGCATTGGCGCGGCGATGATCGGCTGGTTCGGTTGCGCCATGCTTTGCTACGTCACGCCAAAGGAGCATCTGGGCCTGCCGGACCGCGACGACGTGAAGACCGGCGTCATAACCTATCGCATCGCCGCCCACGCGGGCGATCTCGCCAAGGGCCATCCCGCCGCGCATCTGCGCGACGACGCGCTGTCGCGCGCGCGCTTCGACTTTCGCTGGGAGGATCAGTTCAACCTCGGTCTGGATCCGGACACCGCGCGCGCTTATCACGACGAGACGCTTCCGAAGGACGCGCATAAAGTTGCGCATTTCTGCTCCATGTGCGGACCAAAATTCTGCTCGATGAAAATCACGCAGGACCTGCGCACCGAAGTGCTGGCGATGGGCGACAACGAAAAGGCGGCGCTTGGCATGGCCGAGAAGAGCAAGGAGTTCCTCGCGGGCGGCGGCAAGCTTTATGTGGATGCGGCGGAGGCCGTGAAGCAGAGCAACAAGGCGCTGGGGTAGGGGTTGCTTCAGCTTCGCAACGTACCTTCTTCGCAACGGAAGGCGCGCAGCGAAGGCGCGTGAGAAGCGCGGTTGAAAACTTCGCCGCTGTCGATCCAGGCTTCGACGAACGGGATATTTTGGCGGCGCTCGATTATGCCGGCGGAGTGATTGGCCGCTCCGCCTGCGTCGTGGCGCAACCCTGATGGGACGAACACGTCGTCGAGTTCGTTGGAACACGGCGTGCGGCCGGACCGCGCTCACGCTTCGAAATTTGCCGCCCACACCCGCGCCAGCCGCGCCATCATATCCGCTGAGAACGGCCCCATGTCCGGCACGGCGGCGATCTCTTCCATTTGCTCCATTGTCGAAAATCCGCCGAGCGCGAGCGTTACGCCGGAGTGTGTGAGGATAAATCGAAAAGCCGCCTGCGCCAGCGTGATGCCGTTTTCGCGCGCCAGAAAACTCACGGCGGCCGCCTGTTTGCGCTGTCGGATCGAACTCTCCGCGCTCATGTCGTAGGCGCGCGCAAGGGGATGCCGATTGTCGCCGCGCAGCGCGTCGTCGGTGAGGAAGCCGCTCGCCAACGGCGAATAGACCGCGGCGCCCACGCCGTGTTCCCTGGCGTAATTGACGACGCCGCCGTAGTCTTTGCCCGCCTTCAATCCAGGCGCGGAAAAGCCCGCCGTGGGATTTAACAGCGTGAAGGGAACATTGATGAGGCGAAACAATTTCGCGTCGAGAATTTGCCTGACTTCCGCGCCGTCATTGCCGCGGCAAATAAAGCCGGCGTTGCGAATCTTGCCGGCGCGCAACAGGCGTTCGACGCCCTCCATCGCGCCGCCTTTGCGCGTGAAATGGCCGATCCACAATTGGGCGTAATATTCGCCTTGCATGTCGGGCGGCCGCGCGACGGGGCCATTGTGAATTTGCATCATGTCGAGACATTCAACGCCGAGGCGCCTCAAGCTCGCTTCGGTTGAAGCGACGACGTGATTGGCGATGTCATCGAGATTCTCAGCGCGGATTTCCACTTTCGAATTCAGAAGCGGGCGCGCTCCCAGCTCTTTCAATACGCGGCCAAGATTGCTTTCGGCGACGCAATCGCCGTAGTCGGGCGAGTTGTCGAAATAATTGACGCCGAGTTCCAGCGCGCGCGCTACTATCCGCGTCCGTTCCCGGGGCGTTCCGCGGATCATCAATCCGGCGTTGCCGCCGCAGCCAAAGCCGATGGCGGAGAGGCTCGGGCCGGTTTCGCCGATGCGTCGATATTGCACGCGCGCCTTCCCGAATTATTCCGCGGCCTCTTTCACCGGCCTGGCCTTCGCCTCGCGCTCCGGCGGGTATTCGACCTGATTGTAACCGTGAACGGAAATATCGAACAGGTTGCCGTCAGGGTCCATGCCGCGTCGCTCGGCGAAAGGCGTTTTCGAAGGGCGCACGGTTGGTTTTGGCAAACCATGCGCGACAATGGCGTCGCCCACGGCGTCCGCGTCCTCTACGGTCACGCCAAAATGATTGAAGCCGGGCGGCGCCTCTTCGGGGCGGGACTGCAAAAGCGCAATCGTGAGATATCCGTCGGAGACGTAATAACCTGTGCCCTGTTGATGAATGATCTTGAGGCCGAGAACTTCCGAATAGAACTTCGCGAGGCGCGCCGGATTATGCGACTTGAACGCGAGATGACGGATTTTCACCATGACTTTCCTCCTGGGGATTGATCTGTTGGGGATTCATTTAGCGATGATCGTAGCATCGTCATCGGCGCTTGACGAGTGCGCGAGGCCCCGCCGATTTGACGAACGCGCTTCGATGTCGGACCATCGCCCCATTCATTCAGGGAGCGGGAACGCCGTGAATAAAGAGGCTTGCGATGTCATTGTGATTGGCGCGGGCAGCGCCGCCTTCGAGGCCGCCGTGGCCGCGCGAAAGGCGGGCGCGGAGCGCGTCGCGATGCTGGAGAAGGCGCCCGAAGCCGAGTTCGGCGGCAACGCGCGCTATTCCGGCACAGGCTTTCGCTTTGTTCACAAGGGCGCGTCGGAAATTCGCGGGTTCCTGCCCGACATGCCGCAAGCGCGTTTCGACACGATGCGGATCAATCCCTACACGGCGCAGGATTTTCACGCCGATCTCGCGCGCATGACGCAGGGGCGCATGGACCCGAAACTCGCCGAAGTTCTGGTGAGCGAATCGAACCGCGCGGTGCGCTGGATGGCGGAAGCGGGCATCAAATGGGAGCCGCTGAAAGAACATGCGCTTGTCGATGGCAAGCGCTATTTCGAGCGCGGCATTGTGCTTCACGTTGCCGGCGGCGGCCCTGGACAACTGGCGCAATGGCGCGGGATCGCGACAGAGCTTGGCGTGGAGATTCGCTATGAATCGGCGGTGTGCGGCGTGATCGGCGATATGCGCGCCGTGGAGGGTGTGCGCGTAGCGGCGCGCGGGCGCAGCTATGAATTGTATGCGCGCGCCGTGATCGCCTGCAGCGGCGGCTTTCAGGCCAACAAGGAGATGCGCGCGCGCTATCTGCCGGGCGCGACTGATTTCATCAAGGTTCGCGGAACGCGCCATGACACCGGCGAAGTCACGCGTTATCTGCTCGATCTAGGCGCGCGTCCCGCCGGGCAATGGCAATCGGGACACATGTCGCCTATCGACGCGAACGCGCCGGATTTCGAGGCGCCCCAGCATGAAGATGGGCTCGGCAATACGCAGAGCCGTTATGATTATCCGCAGGGCATCAGCGTCAACGCATTGGGCGTGCGTTTTTTTGACGAAGGCGAGGCGCAGCACTCCTACACCTACGCCAAAACGGGACGCGCCGTGCTGGCGCAACCGGGCGCGCGGGCGTTTCAGATTTACGATCGCAAAGGCGTGAAGTTGTTCAGGTATCCCGAGCATGCCGCGAGCTTCGAGGAAGCGGACACGATTGAAGACCTCGCGGAAAAACTCGGGCTTGAGCCGCGCGTGTTGTGCGACACGGTTGCGAAATTCAACGCCGCGTGTCCGGATGAACCCGCCTTTGATCCGCGCAAGCCCGATGGACGCGCGACGCGCGGGTTGGAAATTCCCAAGTCCAACTGGGCGCGTCCTATCGACACGCCGCCGTATCGAGCCCTGCCTGTGACCGGCGGGATCACCTTTACGTTTGGAGGCGTCGAGGTGAACAGCCACGCGCAAGTGATGAACGTGGCTGATCAACCGATCCGCGGGCTCTATGCGTCGGGCGACATTCTCGGCCTGTTTTTCCACAATTATCCGTCGTTTACGGGTCAAACGCGCAACGCCGTGTTCAGCCGTCTCGCCGGCGAACACGCGGCGCGCGCCAATTGAGCCAAACATGATCTTTCGCGCAACGAGATCCGTGGCGGCATTGCTAACCGGATTCTGGTTCGCGCCGGCGTTGAGCGCGCAGGATTATTTCAAGGGGCGGAACATCGCGCTTTACGCGGGTTTTACGCCTGGCGGCGGCGTTGACGCGGAGATGCGCTTGATCGCGCAGTTCTTCGGGCGTCACATTCCCGGCGCGCCGAACATCAACGCGCTGAACATGCCCGGAGCGGGCGGGATCCTGCTTGGCAATTATCTTTACACGATCGCCAGGCCCGATGGATTGACCATTGGCATGCCGGGGCGCTCGGGCTTTTTTCTCGCCGCGACCGTGGGCGATTCGAGCGCGCGTTACGACATTGCGAAATTTACGTGGCTGGGCAGCGCCGGCGCCAACAATCTCATCCTCTGGGCGCGCAAGGGGCTTGGCATTCGCAGTTACGCGGAGCTGAAACAGGCTAAAACGCCCGTTGTCGTGGGCGGACTCGCAACGTCGTCCGCGAGCGTCGTCGTGCCGATGGTGCTG
>JANYDZ010000375.1 GCA_025363375.1 Hyphomicrobiales bacterium | reverse complement strand
CCATCGATGAAACCAGGGCCGCCATGGTCAAAGCCGGATTTTCGCCTGATTTTGTGACGATCCCCTTCACGGTGTCGGTCGTCAGGAACAACGGCAAAGTCATCCTGTGCGATTCCAGCACCGGCGGTCAGGTTGTCCCCTCGGCCGGCAAGTTCATGGAAAACTTCAAGGCCGCCGGCTTCGATCCCGCCAAGGTCGACACCATCCTGATTTCGCACTGCCATCCAGATCACATTTTCGGCCTGATGGAAAAGGAAACCAACAAGGCGGTGTTCCCGAACGCTGAAATCATCGTGTCCGATGTCGAATACAGGTTCTGGACCGATCCCGCCGTGATCGACAAGCTGCCGGAAGCGCGCAAGGGCCTTGCCCGGCGCATTCAAGCGACTTTCCCCACATGGAAAAACATCAGGCAGGTCACCGGCGAAGCGGATGTCGCGCCGGGCCTGCGTTTCGTCATGGCGCCCGGCCACACGCCGGGACATCGCGCCTTCCATCTGTCGTCGGGCTCCAGCCAGCTCATGCTGTCAAACGACACCTGCTACGTGCCCGCTCTCGTCGTCGCCAATCCCGGCTGGCGCGGCGCCTTCGATCAGGACGGCGCGCTCGCGGAAGAGTCCCGCCGCAAGATGATGGACCGCGTCGTCGCCGACAAGCTGCTGATCAGCGGCTACCACTTCCCATTCCCCGCCGCCGGCTACATCGCGAAAGACGGCGCAAATTACGCGCTGACAATCAACAAGGCCTAAGGCCGCAAACGGGCGCCGGGCTCAACCGGCCCGCCGCCCTCCCCCAACCGCAGGAGAACAGCATGTCCCAAAATATATTCAGAGCCTTCGTCGCCGCCGCCGCTTTGTCGCTCGCGACCAGCGCTTTCGCGGTCGACAACGTTATTTCAAAAGACGCGCCGGAGCTTGCTTCCGTGCGCGCCAAAATCAAGGCGAAGGATTTCAAGGCCGCCATCGCGGAACTGGAACCCATGCTGGCCACGGTCCAGCACGCGGATGTCTATAATCTCCTTGGTTTTTCCCTGCGCAAATCCGGCGACATGAAACAGGCCGCGACTTTCTACGCAAAGGCGCTCGACTTCGACCCCGACCACAAGGGCGCGCTGGAATATCAGGGCGAAATGTTCGTCGAACTCGGCCAGATGGACAAGGCGAAGGCCAATCTTGCGAAGCTCGCCAAACTCTGCCCGACGGGCTGCGAGGAGCGCGAGGACCTGGAAAAGGCGATCTCAACCTCCTCCGCCGCGTTGAAAGCGAAATAGATGGAACGCCCGGCTCTCTCTCCCGCAATGGAAGCGACCGCGATGCTGTGCGGCCGGTTGCTGCTGGCCGCCATCTTTCTGCACGAAGCCGTCGCCACGCTCGGCAATTATTCCGGCGCGGTCAAATATGCGCAAGCCTTTGGCTTGCCGGGTGAATCGCTGCCGCTCGCCATCGCCGTTGAATTCGGCTGCGGTTGCTTTCTGGTGCTGGGATTGTTCACGCGGCCAGCGGCTCTGGCGCTCGCGGGCTTTTGCATGGTCACCGCCGCGGTGTTTCACACCAGGTTTTCCGAGGTCAATCAGGTCCTGCATTTCGAGAAGAATCTCGCCATGGCCGGCGGACTGATCGTGCTGGCTATATGCGGGCCGGGACGCTTCGCGCTGGAGCGGATGATTCATCCCGACAAGGTCGATCTGCTGCCTTGACGTGGTGTTCCCGACAATAAAGATCCGCGCCCATGGCGCGCAAACTCTCGGCGAGTTGCAGAGAGATCGGCAGATTGAGAGTCTCGCCCGTAGGCTTCGCGCGTAAAAACCATTTGCGGTAGACATCGACCAGCGCGCCGGTGCGCGCCATTGTGGCGAAGGCGCGGCGATGACCATGCCCAGCTTGAATTTGTCGTTGACGACGCGCATCGCCTGTTCATTGGTGGCGCCGCTCGTAACCACCAGCGCCTTGCCCGCCAGATCGCGCCAGGTTTCGACGCCGGAGCCGCGCTTCACCAGCAACTTGGCGCCGGCGACAAAGATCACCGGCGAAAAGGCGACGCTCTTTTGCCGTTCGAGATTGCTCGTGGTGGAGCCGCACTCCAGATCGACCTTGCCTGAGGCTATGGCCTCCATCCGGTTGTCGGCGGTCACAAGCTGGTAATTGATCTTGAGCGCGGCGCCATGCAGTTGGCGGACGACTTCATCGACGATTCCACCGCACAGGTCGATCGAATAACCCTGCGGCGGCCCGCCCCTGACATAGGAGAAGGGAAAGGATTGTTCGCGATAGCCGATGGAAACAACGCCGCTCTCGCGAATTTTCTTCAGCGCGCCTTCAAGGATCGTCGGAGCCTCGTCGTCCGCGCGCGTGGAGGCCGCGGTTTTATCCTCGCCAATCATGTCCTCGGCCAAAGCCGGCGACCAGCAGGATCGCCCAGAGCAGCGCCAGCGCAATGTAGAACCCGCCGAGAAATTTTGCGAAATTGAGGAGAATGCCGGGCCCCGACTTGGTGATGACCGAGGCGACCGAGGCGCAGACCGCGATCGGCGCGAGCTTCATCACATAGCCCGTGATGTTCAGCATCATATGCGCGACGTTGTCGGCCATTTCCAGCAACGGCTTGCCGCGCTCGCCAAGCGCCATCACGGCGACGCCGGCGAACAGCGAGAAGACCACGATCTGCAGGATTTCGCCTTCCGCCAGCGCCTTGAACAGAGAGGTCGGCACAAGATGGTCGATGAAATTCTCGAAACTGAAGGCCTTGGTCGAGAGGTTCGCGGTGTTGGCGCCCTGGTCGGCGATGACAATGCCGGCGCCGGGCTGGATGAGGTTCGCCATCAGCAGGCCCAGCATCACGTAATAGAAATTGCGGTTGATGCGCGGCTCCCGATCAACGGCTCATGTAAATTTATTGGACAATGCGGCGTCGCAATATCATCGACGCGTCGCAGCCTGGTCAAAAACCGCGTTGCGTCAAGCCGGATTTTTGAACCTGATTTTTGAACCTGCTTTGGAGGGGAGACCTGATGAAGCGCGCGCCAGCGACGCGCGCTTGTTACGGCGCGTAGCCCGGCAACACCCGGCAATCGACGACGACCACGTGCCCGGCCTCGAGGTCCGCCACCGCCTTGGTGAACACGCTGACGAGTTCGTCGGCGCTCTTGACCGGGCCATAACCGATGGCGCCCTGGCCGCGCGCGATGGTCGCCAGATCGAGTTCGGGATCGACCATGCGCTGGCCGATCCATTTATTCTCCACCGGGCGATTGCGCATGCGCGCCATGCGCTCCTGATGCAGTTCGTCGTTGTAGAACGACTGGTTGTTGGCGACGATGATCAGCAGCGGCAGCTTGTAATGGGCCGCCGTCCAGATCGCCTGACAGCCCATCATGAAATTGCCGTCGCCGAAGATGGAAATGGCGAGACGCCCGCTGCCGCGCAACGCCAAAGCGCCGCCGACGGAAATGCCGGGGCCCGAACCAATGCCGCCGCCGCCGTCGCTGCCGGTGTAGTCAAGCGGATGATTGAAGTGCCAGGTCTTGGTGTTCCACGACAGCGGGATTTGCAGCAGCGTCACGTCCTTGCCTTCCACCACCTGACGCAGCGCCGCGACCATCTGATTGACCGATATCGGGCCCTTCTTCAGCGGCGGCGAGACCAGCGCCGGCGGTTCGCCGCGCTTGAATTTATTGGGCTTGTCCTCGAGCGCCTTGACCATCGCGGCCACCGCCAGGCCGGTCTCCGCGGCGATGGCCATGTCAACCGTGGCCAGGCCCATGTAGTCCATGCTCCAGCCGTTGTGGATGATGTGGTCGAGGGTGACCTGAACGACCTTGGCCTTTGTCTCGACATCGCCGAGCGCGGTTTTCAGCGTGCCCGCGAGATCGACCCAGTCGAGGCTGAGGATGACATCGGCTTTCTTGATGGCGTCGGTCGCCTCCGGAACGGCGCCGGAGCCCATGCAGCCCGCATGCAGGGGATGGGCTGTCGGGAAGGCCGCGCCCACCTTGGAATCGGTGACGACGCGGGCGCCCAGCTTTTCGGCGAGCTCAAGGCGCGCGGCCCAATCGCCCTCGCTGCGGGAAACGCGGCCCATCATGATGAGCGGATTCTTCGCCTTCGCCAGCATATCGACCGCAGCCCTCGCCTGCGCGGGATCGCAGTGATAGCTGACCCTGGGCATGTAGCGGGCGGGATCGATCGGCGGCAGCGGCTCGGGCGCGCTTTCCTCCTGAAGTTCCACGTCGAGCACAACGTAGGTCGGGCCCATCGGCGCGGTGCGCGCGACAAGGCCGGCGCGCAGAATGGATTCCCGCGCGGCGCCCACCGAGCCCGGCTGATCATCCCACTTGACGTAGTTGCGAACGATTGAAGCCTGATCCCGCGAGGTGTGAATCCACTCGATCCACGGGCGGCGCTTGACCGAGTCCACATTGCCCGTGGCGCCCAGAATGACGATCGGCATGCGGTCGCACCAGGCGTTGAAAATCGCCATGGAGGCGTGCATCAGGCCGACGTTGGAATGGATGGCGCAGGCCATGGGTTTTCCGGTGACCTTGGCGTAGCCCTGCGCAATGGCGATGGCGTGCTCCTCGTGCAGGCACAGGATCATCTTGGGATCCTCGTTGCCGAGATAATTGACGATGGAATCGTGCAGGCCGCGATAGGAGGCGCCGGGATTGAGCGCGACATAGGGCACGTCAAGCGCCGCAATCGCTTCCGCCATGATGTCGGAGCCGAACAACGCGCCGGATTTCGAGGCGCCGTTGGGGTCTTCGACGCCGGGAGCCAGTGGTTTGGATTTGCCCGCCTTGCCCTTGGCGGATGTCTTTTTAACTGCCACGAATGCCTCCCGATGTGTCTTCCTGGCCCTGCCTCTCGAGCCCTTGAAGCTAGTTGACGGAACGACGGTGACCTGTCAATTGGACAACGATTTTTTTGGCATGACCGGGCCTGATTGCCCGCAATATCCGGCTTTTTGACACGGGAAACGCCCCATGACCCCTCCAGCGCCCGCCGGTCTCGAAGGCACGGCTTTCACCTCGCGCGTCGCCGACAAGCCCGATGGCGGGCCCGCCGCGGACCGCGCGTTGCTCGAGGAATTGGCGATGGCCAATCACATTCTGTTCCGCGAGGGCGTCGTCGACGGCTTTGGCCATGTGAGCGTGCGCCACGACAAGCGCCCCGACCACTTCCTGCTGGCGCGCAACATGGCGCCGGCGCTGGTCGCCGCCGACGATATTCTGGAATTCGATTTCGACGGCAATCCCGTCAACGCGAAGGGGCGCACGGTCTATCTCGAACGTTTTATTCACGGCGAAGTTTTTCGGGCGCGGCCAGATGTCATGGCGGTCGTCCATTCGCATTCGGCTTCCGTTGTCCCTTTCAGCATTTCGAAGAAGGCCAGGCTGCTGCCCGTTTGTCACATGAGCGGATTTCTCGGCATGTGCACGCCCGTTTTCGAAATTCGCGAACACGCCGGCGATTCAAGCGACATGCTCATCACCAATTCAAAGCTTGGCGCCGCCTTGGCCAAAACGCTGGGCGCGTGCGATTGCGCCCTGATGCGGGGACACGGCTCGACCGTGGTTGGCGGCACCTTGCGCGAAGCGGTTTTTCGCGCCGTCTACACCGAAGTCAACGCAAAGCTGCAGTCCGAGGCGATCAGCCTTGGCGATTTCATCCCGCTCACCGAGGGGGAAGCCGTCACGTCGGCGCGCAATATCGCGTCGCAAATCAACCGCGCCTGGGATTTCTGGGTGATGCGCGCGCAGGGCAAGCTCTGATCTTTCGCGCACTTGTTTCAACCCCGAGGAACGCACATGAAACTCTGCCGTTTCAACGACAACCGCCTGGGACTTGTGGAAGGCGATCATGTGATCGACGTGACCAGCGCGCTCGACGCCTTGCCGGCGCATAAATATCCAATGCCGCGGAACGATCAACTGATCGAAAACCTCGCGATGCTGCGCCCGAAGATTGAGGAAGCTTCAAAGTCGGGTCCAAAGCTGCCGCTTGCCGGCCTCGCGCTGCTGTCGCCCGTCGCCAATCCCGGCAAGGTCGTCGCCGCCCCCGTCAATTATCAAGCGCATTACGACGAAGCCGAATTCGACCCGGAAATCCGCCACGGCAAGGACATCGTTAAAATCCAGACCATTGGCCTGTTCCTGAAGGCGACCTCGTCCATCGTCGGCGCCAGCCACGGCGTCGAACTCGTGCATCTCGACCGCCGCAACGATCACGAGATCGAGCTGGTCGCCATCATCGGCAAGCCCGCGCGCAATGTGAAGGTGGAGAACGCGCTCGATTATGTCGCCGGCTATTGCATCGGCCTCGACATGACCGTGCGCGGCGCCGAAGAGCGTTCCATGCGCAAATCCATCGACACGTTCACCGTGCTGGGGCCCTACATGGTCACCGCCGACGAAATCGGAGATCCCCACGATCTCAATCTCGCGCTGAGCGTGAACGGCGAGCCGCGCCAGAACAACAACACCAAAAACCTGCTGATCAAGGTGCGCGAACTCATCGCCTGGGCGTCGATATATTACACGCTGCAGCCCGGCGACGTCTTCATGACGGGAACGCCCGACGGCGTCGGCCCCGTCGTGCCGGGCGACACGATTGACGCGCGCATCGACAAGCTGGGCGCCATGCAGGTGAAAGTGCGCGCGCAAAAGGCCGGCTAGTCCAGGGAGTCGAAAGATGGCGAAACCGTTTCTCATCGTCGGCGGCGGCATCGGCGGCTTTGGCTGCGCGCTGGCGCTGGCGCGCAAAGACTTTTCGAGCATAGTGCTGGAACAGGCGCCCGAGTTCGGCGAAATCGGCGCGGGATTGCAACTCGGCCCGAACGTGTTCCGCATGTTCGACAAACTTGGCGTCACCGGCGAAATCGACAAATACGCCGTCTATCCCAAGGGACTGATGATGCGCGACTGCGTCACCGGCGAGGAAGTGACGACGCTGCCGCTGAACGAAGCCTTCCTGAAACGCTTCAAAAATCCCTATGGCGTCATCCACCGCGTAGACCTGCACCGTGTGCTGATGGAGGAATGCCAGAAGCTCCCCGATCAAATACAATTGATGAACGGCCGCAAGGTCGTGGACATCGACGATCACGGCGACCACGTCGCCGCGCGCACGGAAGCGGGCGAGACTTTCGAGGGCTGCGCGCTGATCGGCGCCGACGGTCTGTGGTCGGGCGTGCGGGCAAAAATCGTCGGCGACGGCAAACCCAATGTGTCGGGCCACATCACCTATCGCGCCGTGCTCAAGACCAGCGACATGCCGGAAGAGTTGCGGTGGCAGATGATGGTGATCTGGGCCGGCGAAAAGACGCATCTGGTGCAATATCCGGTGCGCGGCGGCGAGATGTTCAATCTTGTCGCGACATTCCATTCCAGCAAGTTCTCCGAAGGTTGGGATTCCTTCGGCGATCCCGCCGAACTGAACGAACGTTTCGCGGCGGCCTGCGCGCCCGTGCGCCTGCTGCTGAGCAAGATCGAAAGCTGGCGCATGTGGGTGCTGTGCGACCGTCCGCCGATCCGAGACTGGACCAAGGGCAATATCACGCTGCTGGGCGACGCCGCGCACCCGATGCTGCAATATCTGGCGCAGGGCGCGAATATGGCGCTTGAGGATGGCGTGTGCCTCGCCGGCAAGCTGACGAAGGCGCGCGGCGACTGGAACGCGGCCTTCCTCGCCTATCAGAAGGAGCGCTATCTGCGCACGGCGCGCGTGCAACTGACGGCGAAGCTCTATGGCGAGGTCTATCACGCCTCCGGCGCGACGCGCGATCTGCGCAACGCGGTGCTGGGCGAGCGCACGCCGGAACAGGCTTTTGAATCGATGGCGTGGCTCTACGATCCGCCGGAAATCGGAGAATGAGCGGTTGATGAAAGGCGCAAACACAGACGCCCTCCTGCGCGCCCAATGCGCCGCCGCCACGCGGCTGATGGTGATGGAGAACCTGCTCGACTATTCCGGCCATGTTTCCGCGCGCGCCAGTGGACGCGACGCGTTCTACATTCAACCCGCGATGCAACCGCGCACGGATGTGACGCCGGGTTCCATGTTGACCATCGATTTCGACGGCAATGTGATCGAAGGCGATCAGCGCCCGCCCGTCGAGATCGCCATCCATCGCGAAATTTACAAGGTTCGCCCCGACGTCCACGCCATCGTGCATTCGCACATGGAGCTCGCGATCTGGTTCACCATGATGGAGGGCGTACAGCTTTTGCCGATGCGCGCGCGCGCCATCCGCTGGCAAAGCGGCATCCCCATGGATGACGATCCCTCCCACATCAAAACCACGCAGCAAGGCGCGAAACTGGCGCGCGCGCTCGGGCCGCATCACGCCTGTCTCATGCGGGCGCATGGGTCGGTGCTGACGGCGGAATCGCTCCCCGCGCTGCTCGTCGACGCCGTCCATTTCGACGAAAACGCGCGGGCGCAGATGCAGGTGCTGCAGGCGGGCCGGACGCCGCTGCCGCTCACCCCTGGGGAACTTGAGCAAATCGACAAGCATGAAATGCGCGATTTCCATTGCGAGAAGCTGTGGAAGTATTATGTCGGCAAAGGCGCCGCCGCGCGCGCCCTGCCCGGGGAGTGGGACGTCGGGGCGTAAAAAAGACTCGGCGCGTAAAGAAGACGTCGGCGCGTAAAAAATCGGGGAGAATGCATGTCCGGAACGCCAGGCAAAGAGCCGGAACTTCTGTTTCCAGGCCTGCGGAAATTTTACGATTTCTCAATACCCTTCTCGTGGTTCGTCGTGCGCTTCGGCGTCGGCTGGGTGCTGCTGGCGCACGGCTGGGGCAAAGTGTTGCGCGGACCCGCGGCGCAAACCAATACGCTCGACGCGACCCTGCCGTGGCTCGCCGGCCACAATTACGAAATGGCGCTCCTGCTGACCTTCGTCGAAGGGCTCGGCGGCCTGTGCATTCTTCTCGGGCTGTTCACGCGGTTCTTCGCCGCGGCCAACGCCATCGAGATGGGGTTCCTGACCTTCATTCTTTACTGGGGCAACGGCTTCTCGTGGCTCAACCGCGGCTATGAATACACTCTGCTATGGGGCTTTATGTGCCTCGCCATCGCGCTGCGCGGGGGCGGACCTTGGTCGCTGGACCGGATGCTGGGCAAAGAGCTGTGAGGCAACGCCGTTTTGATCGCACCATGCCCGCGAAATTCGTCAAGCCGGCGGAGCCGTCGGCACGTGGTAAATAGACGTTCGCGGGATTTCGCCGGCGCCGGTCATCGCCGCTTGACCATCGCGCGCTTTCCAGCGTGGAATATTGGCTAAAATTGCTCGCATTAAGGGATTTACCATCGCGATTCAGACTTTCTTTAATTTTGCGGGACAAAACGGGGCGTGGCCAGAGCGGCCGCATGGAGCAAACCTCAACCCAATGGGAGCCATTATGAAAAATCTTTTTGCCCGCTTCTACAATGATGAATCCGGCGCGACCGCCATCGAATACGGCCTGATCGCCGGCCTCATCGGCGTCGTCATCATCACCGCTGTGACGGCTGTCGGCACCAAGGTGTCGAAGCAGTTCTCAACCATCGCGGGGTCGCTGAACTAATCGCTGTCGCGCCCCTCGCGCGAAGCAACAGGCCAGCTGCGGGAGCACCCTCGCAGACTGGCCTTTTTTTTGGCGCAAGGGCCAAACTCGGCCCGCCAACCCGATTGCGCCGGCGCCGAAGCCGGACTATCCTGCCCCTATCAATCGAGAACCAACGACCAGGGGATTCGCCGCGCGCCTTCGCCGCGCCGCGCCCCCGGGTTCGGCATACAGGGAAAGCGCGACATGACGGCCTTGGCCACCGCCGATGAAATCGTTGAAAAAAGATCGTTCGCCGAAGTCTACCTTATCACCATCGGCCATTCGCTGACCCACTGGTATCCCGCGACGTTTTACGTGCTGTTGCCCGTTATCGGCCACGAACTCGGCCTCAGCTACACACAGATTGGCTCCATCGTCAGCGCCCAGGCCCTCGCTGGCGCGCTTTCCAACATTCCCGGCGGCATTATCTGCGACGCGATCCGACGTAAAGGATTTATGATGGCTCTGTCGCTCGCCTGGATCGGATTTCCCTACATGATCATGGCCACGACGCACGCCTACTGGATGCTGCTGGTTTGCGCCGTTCTCATCGGCGTCGGCAACACCATTTGGCACCCGACTGCGATTCCAACGCTGGCGCGGCGATTTCCCGAGCGCAAAGGGCTTGTCGTGTCGATCCACGGCATGGGCGGCAACATCGGCGACGCCGTCGCGCCGTTTGTCGCGGG
>JANYDZ010000351.1 GCA_025363375.1 Hyphomicrobiales bacterium | reverse complement strand
CCGCGACCGCCTGTGCGTAAGTCGCGTCGCTGACGCGCTTGAACTTCAGCAGCTCGACGACGAAATCCCACACGATCTGTTCGTCCTCCCCCAGCGACCCGGGCCTGCGCCCGTCGCGGATGGCGGCGATGGAGGCGGCGGAAACGCCGGCTTTCAGCGCGTGTTTGTGATGCGCGCCAAATTCATAATCAGCGGTCCACTCGCGCGCCACGAGCAGAATTGCGAGCTCGCTCAATTTGCCCGAAAGCGAACAACGATAGCGCAGATAATCGCCCATGCGTTGCGCATGCGTCATCAGCTCCGGACTGTGGATAAACACATCCCAGGGCCCGCCGGAAAAACCAACCTTCCGCACGCCCTGAAAATCCGCCGCGCAATCCTTCTGCGCCTGCGTGTAATTTTCCGGCGCGACGCGCTTGAGCCGCGGCGAAACATCTTTTTTCTCGGCACCGTTCATGATCTTCCCTCAGTCTGGAAATCCCGGTAGCCTGGCCGCGTCGGGGCGCACGGAATACCGCGCCGTGTTCAACGCCATCGCCAGAAAAGTGTAGTATCCGTTGATGCCGATCATATCGACGACGCCCTTTTTTCCAAACCGTTTCTCGGCCCGTTCAAACGTGCGTTCGGACACCCGCTTGTTCGCGTGCAATTCCGTCGAGAAATCATAGACGATTTCCTCGTCCGCGCTCATGCCGGCGGGCCTGCGGCCGTCCGCGATCGCGTCGCATATCTCTTTGCCGATGCCCGCCTTTATGGCGATGGGATAGTGGACCGACCATTCATAGGACTGGGACCATGCGCGCGCCGTGACCAGAATCGCCAGTTCGCTGAGCGTATTGCCGATGGCCGAATTGTATCGCAGGTAATCTCCCATCGCACGCGCCTGGTTCATCAATTGCGGGCTGTGCATGAGCGGTTCAAATGGTCCGAAGACCGGCGTTTTTCGCGCATTCGAGAATTCTTCGGCCGCCTTTTTCTGCTCTTCGCTGTATTGGTCCGGCGCAATGGCGGGCAAGCGCGACTGCGCGAAGGCGTTCCCCGTCGTCAACAAAAACACGACGGCAAGCGTGGCGCGGGACCTGAACATCATGACGTTTCCTCCTTTATTCCGGCGCGTCCTCGATCGGATCGTATTGTTTTGCGTCCCACCCAAAAAGATCGAACGTCTTCTTCATATGCGGCGGCAGCGGCGCCGTGACATCGAGCATCCCGCCTTTGGGGTGCGGCAACATCAACCGGCGCGCCACAAGATGCAGCTTGCGCTCGACCTCGGCGGGAATCGAATGCATGGGATCGATGTAGCGATGATCGCTCTTGCCGCGCGCGCCAAAATATTTGGGATCGCCGATGATGGGATGGCCTATCGCCTCGGCATGGGCGCGCAATTGATGCGTTCGGCCGGTGACCGGCTTCATCGACAACCACGCAAGGCGCGGCGAAACCTTATCCACGGTCGCGTAAAACGTGATCGAGTGACGCGCGTCCTCCTCGCCATGCTTGGCGACGCGCATTTTCTCGGGGTCGCGTCGCGCGGCCCCCTCGTTACGGGGCCCGCCGCGCGCGTCGCCCATGCCCGGGCCCTTCGCCAGGAACAGGGAGATGCGGCCCTGCGAAGGCTTCGGCGCGCCCTCGACCACCGCCCAGTATATTTTCCGCGCCTGCCGCGAACGAAAGATCTCGCCAAGGTCCGCCGCCATTTTCCGCGTCTTCGCGATCAACAGAACGCCCGACGTGTCGCGATCAAGCCTATGCACCAGACGCGGCCTCTCGCCCTTCTCGTCCGCCAACGCTTCCAGCATCCCGTCGATATGCCGATGCGTGCCCGAGCCGCCCTGCACCGCCAGGCCGAAGGGCTTGTTCAGCACCATCAGGTGCTTGTCCTCAAACAGAACCATCTCCTTAAGGGCGCGCGCGTCGGACTGCGAGGGCGCCGCGCGCCTGGCTTCGGGCGCCGCCGCTGCGCTCTTCTTGAGCGGGGGAATGCGGACGGTTTGCCCGATGCTCACGCGCGTGGAAGTCTCCGCGCGCTTGCCGTCCACCCGCACCTGCCCGGTGCGCACGATTTTGTTGAGATGGCCGAGCGAGAGTTCAGGCACGCGCCGCTTGAACCAGCGGTCGAGGCGCATGTTCTCTTCATCCTCGGTGACGAGCAGGGTCTGAACCGCCGCGGTTTCGTTCGCGCTCATGTCAGGCCCCGCGCCAGCGCCAATCCGGCGACGAGGCCGGCGATCGCGCAGGTCACCGACGCCCCCACATAAACCGCCGCGGCCCCCATGGCGCCCCGCTCCCATAAGTTAACGGCGTCGAGCGAGAACGCTGAAAACGTCGTGAAGCCGCCCAGCACGCCAGTGGTCAGAAACAACCGCGTCGGCTGCGCCCAGGCCACGTTGGCCTTGTAGGCAAACCAGCCGGCGGCGAGGCCCATCAGCAGCGAGCCCAGAATATTGATGATCAGCGTGCCCCAGGGAAACGCCGGTCCGCAATAGCGCCCGCAGGTGAGATTGACTCCGTGGCGCAGCGAACCGCCGATACCGGCGCCCAGAAAGACGAGAAGATAGGATGTCATGAAGCCGCTATAGACCATGCCGGCGTCCGCGTCACGGAGAAGGCGCGGCGGAGGCGCGGATGTCGGCAAATGCGTGGATTGTCGAACGTCGTGATTGGGTCTAGCTTGCCGATGGAAGCAAGGAGAACCATATGCCCATGCTCGAAATTTACGGCGTGCCGCAGAGCAATTTCGTTTGGACGGCACGCATGGCCTGCGCCGAAAAAGGCGTGCCCTACGAGTTGAAAATGGCCCGGCCCCATACGCCCGATATCGACGCCGTCCATCCCATGGGCCGCATGCCCGTCATGCGCCATGGCGACGACAGCCTGTTCGAGACCATCGCCATCTGCACCTATATCGACCGCAACTTCCCGGGCCCCGGCCTTGTGCCGGCTGCCGCCATGGGCGCGGCGGAAGTCGCGCAATGGGTGTCTTTCATCAACACCTCGCTCGATCCAGTCTGCGTGCGCCAATTTGCCCTCGGCTATGTATTTCCCGGCACGCCCGATGGTTCGCCGAACCGCGCGAAAATCGATCCGGCCTTGCCCGGCATGGAGAAGCACCTGGGCATCGTCGACGCGGCCGTCTCCCGAACCGGCCATCTCGTCGGCGCAAACTTCACGCTCGCTGACATGTTTCTGCTGCCCATCGCCAGTTTCCTGACCCGGCTTCCCGAGAGCGCGCAGATGATCGGAAACCTGCCGGCGCTCAGGGCCTATGTCGAACGCCATTCGACGCGACCGAGCTTTGTCGCGACCTTGCCGCCACCCCCGCCGCCAAAAGCGGCCTGAAAGGCCGTGGCGAGCGTGTCGCGCCTGAAAAAATGGCTGCCGCCGCTCGCCGCCCTGGTCTTCGCGGGCGCGGCGCAAGCGCAGAATGCAGCCGAATTCTTTCGCGGCAAGACGGTTCGCCTGGTGCTGGGCGTCGGCGTTGGCGGCGGCTTTGACGCCTATGCCCATCTCATCGGCCCGCGCCTCGGCAAAGCGTTGGGCGCCACTGTCGTCGTGGAGCTGCAGCCTGGCGCGGGCCAGTTGATCGCGCT
>JANYDZ010000326.1 GCA_025363375.1 Hyphomicrobiales bacterium | reverse complement strand
GAAGATATCGATTTCCAGCTTCGTGATCTCGACGCCGAATTCCGCCGCCGGCTTGCCCGCCGTGCGCATGGTCTTCTCGACGAGCGCGGACCGCGCGGCGACGATCTCCTTCGCCTTTAAGCTCTGTGTGGCGATTTTCAGGCGTTTTTCGATCAGGTCCTTCAAAGCTTTCCTGTGGTCGGACACGCCGTAGGCGGCTTTGACGGGATCGATCACGCGATACAAGGCGTCGCCATTGACGACAACCTTGCCTTTGCCCGACGCGATTTCGAAATCGACGATCAACGCGCCGCTCGCCTCCAGCTTGCGCGCGATCCGGGCGCCGAAGGGCGCGATCAGGCAAAGGCCGGACCGCAAGGCGCGGCGGGAGCCGCCGGAGCTTTCGACGACGAACAGCTTGCCCCTGGGCACGCGCACCAGACACCGCGTGGCGATAAAGGACAGCGCCAGCGCTGCGACGAAAATCGACGCGTTTAAAAAGGACATGTGGAACATGGGTTCTATTCCGGCTCGATGCCGAGTTCCTTTGTCGTCTTCTCCCAGAAGGCGAGTTGCCTGTTCAGAAAGGCCGCCGCTTCCTCCGGCGTGCCCACGCTCCTGGGATCGAGTTCGTATCCCAGCTTCGGCGCCATCTCGCGCACCTGCGCGTCCTTCAGCGCCTCGTCGAGCGCCGCATTCATCTTGCCGACGATGTCGCGCGGCGCGCCGGCCGGCGCCATCAGCATGAACCAGCCGCTGAAATCGAAGCCGGGAATCGTCTCCGCCGCCGCCGGCACTTCGGGCAGGGCGCTGACGCGTTTGTCGGCGGCGACGGCAAGAGCCCGCACCGAGCCGGCGCGCACATGCGCCTCGATGATCGAGATGGAGAAAATCCCGACCTCCGCACGCCCCGTCAAAACGTCCTGCACCCCCGAATTGATATTGGCGTAGGGCACCATCACGAATTTCGTGCCGGCCATAAAATTGAGCGCCTGCGCCGTCACGCCCGCCAGATTGCGCGGTCCATCGACCGCGAGAGAATATTTGCCAGGCTGCGTCTTGTCGAAAGCGATGAGCTCCGCGAGGCTTTTTGCGGCCGCGTCCTTGTGCACGACGATCAATTGATTGGAACGGGTAATCAACGCGACCGGCGTAAAATCCTTGACGGGATCGTAGGGCAGCTTTTTCATCATGAAGGGATTGTTGGCGAGCGATGCCGAGGTCGCGAAGAAAAACGAATATCCGTCGGGCGCCGCCCGGGCCGCCGCCTGCGCGCCAATAACGTTGCCCGCGCCGGGCTTGTTGTCGATGACGACGCCCTGGCCGAGAATTTTCTCAAGCCGCGCCGCCACGAGGCGGGCCATCACGTCGGGGCTCGAGCCCGCCGCCTGCGAGACGATGAAGGTAACGGGCCGCGCGGGCCAGGTTTGCGCCTGCGCGCAGGCAAAGGACCCGGCAAGTCCCAGGGCAAGTCCCAGGGCAAGTCCCGGGAAAAGTCCAAAGGTGAAAACGAGGCTGCGCGACATGGTGGTCCCCTGATGGCGAAATACGTTCGGCGACAGCTTGCCAATGATCCGCGCAACAAGTCAAAATCCACCCCGTCGCGCCGCCAGCCCCGGAGGAAGTCGGATGATGCTTTTTCGCCTGTTTGCCCTCGCCCTGCCGTGCCTTGCCGCGAACATCGCCTGCGCGCAGGCCGATTACCCCAACCGCGTCGTCAAAGTGATCGTGCCCGTGGCCGCGGGCAGCGCGCCGGATCAATTATCGCGCATTTTCGGCAATCATCTGCAAGGCAAATGGGGCCAGCCCGTGATCATCGAAAACCGCATTGGCGGTTCGCAGAATATCGGCGCGGAAGTGTTTTCGCGCGCGGCGCCCGACGGCTACACTTTGTTTTCCGCGCCTTCGCCGCCGTTCTCGCTCAACCAGCATCTGTTCCCCAACCTGCCGTTCGATCCCACGGCTTTCGCGCCGCTGACGGTGATCGGCGAGGCGCCGATTGTGCTCGTTACGCGCGGCGGCCTTGGCGTGCGCGACCTCGCCGCGCTGATCGCGCTGGCGAAAGCCAGGCCCGGCGCGCTCAATTACGGGTCGACCGGCAAAGGCAGCACATCGCATCTCTCGGCGGAGGCGTTCAAAAACCGCGCCGGCATCGATTGGGTGCATGTGCCGTTTTCCAACATGGCGCCCTTGATTACCGAGTTGACAGCAGGCCGCGTCGATCTCGCCTTTCTCAATCTCGCGGATATCTTTCCGCATATCAGCTCAGGCGCCCTGAAGGCGCTGGCGGTGGGCTCGCCGACGCCGAATGTTGAATTTCCTGATGTTCCGCCCATCGCCAAAACCCTGCCGGGATTTGCAGCCATGGCCTGGTTCGCCGTCGCCGCGCCGCCCAACACGCCGGCGCCGCTGATCGACAAGATCGCCGGCGCCATACGCGAGGCCTTCCAGCAGCCCGAGGCAATGCAAATGCTGAAAAATATGCGTGCAACGCCGGTGCTGAACTCGCCTGCCGAGGCGGCGGCGATGATCAAGGCGGACAGCGCGCGCTGGAAAGAGGTGATTGTCGCGAATGGCATCAAGGCGGATTAGGGCCGGAGGGCTTGCTTACGCTTCACACGCCGACCGCCGCATCCTTGCCGCACGAACCCCTTCGGCCTAAAAGACGTTTCGCGCCGCGTCGCGCTCTCCAAGCGTTAGCCCGCCAAAGCCCCGCATGAAGCCAGCCGAACTTTTGCCCGGCCCCAGCGCCCAGGTCGCCGGCGCAACCGGCGGTCAGCCGCCCCTGGCGCGCGTCCGCGCGGCGCTTCTGCTGATCGCCATTTCCCTCGCGCTCTTCCTGCCCGGCTTCGTGCATCTGCAACCCATGGACCGCGACGAGCCGCGGTTTGCGCAGGCTACAAAGCAGATGCTTGAGAGCGGCGATTACGTCGCCATCCGCTTTCAGGACGAGGCGCGCAACAAGAAGCCCGTCGGCATCTACTGGATGCAGGCGGGATTCGTGCGCGCCGCTGAATTTCTGGGCGTGCCGGAAGCGCGCCTCAATATCGCGCTCTACCGGCTGCCCTCGTTGCTGGGCGCCCTCGCCACGGTGCTGCTGACCTTCTGGGCGGCGCTGGCGCTGGTCGGCGA
>JANYDZ010000322.1 GCA_025363375.1 Hyphomicrobiales bacterium | reverse complement strand
GTTGAGCAGGCGCAGCGCCGTTTCGCCGGGATCGTTGCGCGTGGCCTCGACCTTGACGCCGTATTTCTTCTCAAAGGCCTCGGCGATGGGCGCGCCAAGCTGCTGGAGGATCAGCGTCGTGTACCAGACGACCTTGCCTTCTTTTTTGGCCGCGTCGATCAGCGCCTGATCTGCGGCATGTGCTGGATCGACCATGGCCAGAAGCGAAAAGGTCGTTGCGAAAAGCCCCGCGCGCGTCATTGATTTCTCCCGTGGATTTCTCCCGTGTCGACCGATCGTGCGACGATATGAGGCGCGGCGCAAGCGGGAGGAGTTGCTTTCCATCCCACATGCCGGCGCCGTCTGTCGGCGCCGTCTGGCGCAAATTTTCTTCTTCCCTTACATTGCGCAAAATCAATCTTTAGGGAAAAGCCATGGCTGCGCCTGTTTCCATCGCCCGCAAGTCGCAAAACGCTCCGATCGGCGAGGCCGAGCGCAAGATGCGCGTCGATCTCGCCGCCTGTTACCGGCTCATCGCGTTGAACGGCATGGACGATCTGCTCGCCACGCATATTTCCGCGCGGGTTCCCGGTCCGCAGGAGCATTTCCTCATCAACCCCTACGGGCTGCTGTTTTCGCAGGTGACGGCGTCGAATCTTGTGAAGGTGGACCTTGAAGGCAACATCATTTCGGATTCGCCATGGCCGATCAATCCCGCGGGCTTCGTGATTCATTCCGCGATTCACGGCGCGCGGCCCGATGTTGTCTGCGTCATTCACACGCACACCGTCGCGGGAATGGCGATCGCCTGCATGGAAGACGGCTTGCTCCCGCTGTCGCAAAAATCCTTGCGGTTTTATAATCGCACCGCCTATCACGATTACGAAGGCAAGTCGGACGCTCTCGACGAGCGTTCGCGCCTCGTGCGCGACATCGGCGACAAGAACACGCTGATTCTGCGCAATCACGGCCTGCTTGTGTGCGGCGCCGACATCGGGCGCGCTTATCATTCGATGCTCAATCTGGAAAAGAGCTGCAAAGCGCAGCTTGCGGCCATGCAAAGCGGGGCGAAGCTCAATCTCCTTTCGCCCAGTGTGCGGGAACACGCGGCGCGTCAGCATGAGCGGGACGATGTGCCCGGCAATGGCCGTCCCGACGCATGGCCGGCTTTGCTGACGATGCTCGACAAGTTGGACGCCAGCTACAGGGAGTGAGCGCGTGTTGAAGCTGCCAGAGGGCTCCTGTGACGGGCAGATTCACGTCTTCGCCGATCCCGTCAGATATCCGCCGCGTCATCCCAGGCCGCTTTACACGCCGCCGCCGGGCGAAGGCGCGATCGACAAGGCGCTTGCGATCTACGACGAACTCGGCTTCGCGCATGTCGTCATCGTCAACGCGACGATTTACGCCGCCGACGCGACGATCCTCTGCGACACGTTGCGCGCGTTGCCAAAGGGCAAGGCGCGCGGCGTCGCCATTATCGACGACAGCGTGTCGGACAGCCAACTCGAGGACATGCACAGCGCCGGCGTGCGCGGCGCCCGGTTCAATTTCCAATCGCGCTTCGGACTGGTGCCCGATTTCGCCGATTTCCATCGGCAGACCGCGCGCATTTCTGAATTTGGCTGGTTCGCCAAAGTGTTTTGCGGACCCGATGAACTTGCCGAAATCGAAAGCGAGTTGCGCAGGACGAAGATCACGATCCTGTTCGATCACATGGGGCAATTGCCTTTCGAGCTGGGCATGGCGCAACCGGGTCTGAAAAGACTGACGGACCTCCTGAAGGAAGAGCGTTTCTGGATCATGCTGTCGAACGGCGATCATCTGGCGCACGACTATCCGTGGGACGACGCGGTCCCCTTCGGCCGCGCGCTCTATGAGGCGGCGCCCGACCGCGCGGTATGGGGCAGCGACTGGCCGCATGTAGCGCGCTGGATCAATCCGCGCCCGAAACCCTACGCGCTGCATCCTACGGGCTTCAAGGGCAAGGTCGAACTGGGATTGCGCTATCTGCCGGACGAGGCGGCGGCGAAAAAGGTGTTCGTCGACAATCCCGCTCGGCTGTTTGGTTTTGATTGACGCCGCTCAACGCTCAATTGGCGAGCCGCGCTTCACGCCATCCTTGATGAACACGCGGAAGGGCGTTGTGCCGGAGGCGCCGCCGTCTTTCGAGCGCCACTTGCCGTTGACGCAGAGAACGCCGCCCTGTGTCGGCACGGCGTCGAACTCGACGCTGGCCCAGGAGACATTGCCGTTGGGCTCATGCGTCGAAAAATCGGTCGCGCATTTGGCGCCCGCGACCACGGGATTATAGCCGCCGATCATCACCCCGCCGCCGCCGGTGCTCTCGAACAGCGGCTTGATGGGTTCCCAGCTATCGTAGTTTTCCTGCGCGAAGACAGCGTTCGATACGATGGCGGCCGTCAGAACAAGCGCCGCGCCGATGACGATTGAAGCACGCATGAATATCTCCCGTCGCGCGCGGTTTGACCGCGATGGGAGGGATACACCCCGGTGAAGTTCTCAGATGCGCCGCTTCGCTAAAATATTTGGCGAATACATTTGATCGCCTCACACAACGCCGCGCGCGCGAAATCCGGCGATCTCTTCGGGCGAATAGCCGAACTCGGTCAGCACCTCGTCCGTGTGCTCGCCGGCGTCCGGGGAATGGGCGACGATTTCGGATTTCGCGCCGCTCATGTGGATGGGCTGGCCAATCACTTGCGCCTTGCCGGTGTGGCGCCAGTCGATGTCGCGCGCGACGCGCAGGTGCCGCACTTGCGGATCGGCGAATGTCTGGTCGAGCGTATAGACGGGGCCGCAGGGAATGCGGGCCTTGTCGAATGCTTCGAGCCAGTAGGCGACTTCGCGCGTCGTCGTGACCGCTTCAACATCGGCGATCAACGCGACGCGGTTTTTGTGGCGCAGAGACGGCGTCGCATAGGCGGGAGCCTCGACGAGGCGCGGCGCCTCCAGCGTCTCGCAGAAGGCGCGCCACATATGCGCGACGGGCGCGATGTTGATGTGGCCGTCGGCGGCGCGAAAGGCGCCCATGGGGGTCAGTGTTGGATGGTGATTGCCTTCCTGCCCTGCGACGTCGCGGGCTATCGTCCAGCGCGCGGCCTGAAAATCCAGCATGAAGATTTGCGCTTCGAGCAACGAGGTCTGCACCCATTGACCCTCGCCCGTCCGCGCGACGTCGTGCAACGCGGTGAGCATTCCGTTGGCGCACAGCAATCCCGCGAACATATCGGAGATCGCCGCGCCCGAGCGCATGGGGCCCTGTCCCGGCTCGCCGGTGACGGACATGTGGCCGCCCATGCCCTGGGCGATCTGATCGACGCCGGCGCGATGCGCATATGGACCATCCTGACCGAAGCCGGAGATCGAGCCATAGACGATGCGCTTGTTGACGGCGCGCACGGATTCGTAGTCGACCTTGAGGCGGTGCTTTACGTCCGGGCGCAGATTCTCGACGACGCAATCGGCCTTGCGCGCCATGCTCATGAAAATTTCGAGACCTTCAGGCGATTTGAGGTTGAGCGAGAGCCCGCGCTTGTTGCGATGCAGGTTCTGAAAATCCGGCCCATGGCGGCGACCGAGTCCTTCGCCGCTCTCGCCGGGCGCCTCGATCTTGACGACATTGGCGCCCCAATCGGCGAATTGCCGCGCGCACGTGGGACCGGCGCGGGCGTGCGTCATGTCAAGGACGATGAGATCGGACAGCGGCGTCGAGGCGCAGGGTGCGGGCATTTGGGGATCCGGATCGAGGATAAAGGATGCTAACGAGGCGCGGTGGCGGGCGCAAATGCGCGCGCCGTCCGCGCGCGTCTCGGCGCCCGGCTGGACGAGGCTGCCGGACAAGGCTGTCTGGACGAGGCTGTCTGGACGAGGCTTGCCACCTGGAAACAACGGTGCGTAAACTCAGGCGTCAGACGCTCCGCGCGCGTCGGCGCAATTCCGCCTTCTGTCCCATAACGCCTGTCAATCGCAGGTCCGCCATTCGCAGAGAGGTCGTTTCGATGAAAGCCAATCTTCGCGTCAGTACGGCATTCACAGCCTTCGCTGTGGCAGCAGCCTTCGCATTGCCAGGAACGGCGTTCGCCGCCGATGGCGTCCCGCTCCTCATTGGCAAGGTCGTATCGCTGGCGGGCGCGCCGCTGGCCGGCATTCCCGTCAAGGCGCATCGCGAGAACAGTCCGATCACCGTGGCGGTCTACACGGACGCAGGCGGCGCCTATTCATTCCCCGATTGGTCGGATATGGCTCCCGGCTCGTACAGGGTCGCAATCGAACTGCCTGATTTCGAGGAAGCCGCGCAGGCCGTCTCGGTCGTGGCCGGCGCATCGATGAAAGCCGACTTTACGCTGAAGGCCAAACCCCTCGCCTATGAAGACGCGACTGTCTCGGAAATCATCGCCGCGTTGCCGGGCACGGATCACCAGAAGACGCTGTTCTCCCAATGCGGCAATTGCCACACGCTGCAATGGGCGCTGCATGCCGCGCGGACAAAGGACGAATGGGCGAAAGTCATCCTCAAGATGGCGGGCCGGGCAGGCGAAACGCATCAGCCGGGCACCTATGCCTTCAGCCAGAAACAGTTCATCGAACCCCTGGCCGAATACCTCGCCCAAATTCGTGGCCCCGGTTCGTCCGATGCAATTGCCTACAAACAACGTCCGCGGCCGGTCGACGCGGCGTCCACCAATCTGGTCGTGACGGAATATGCGCTGCCGCGCGGCGGCAAGCGCGAACTCTACATGCTGCGCGGCGACAAGCGGTTCGTCTGGCCGCACGATGTCATCGTCGATAGCCAATACGCCTATTACACCGATCATTTCTCCTATGTGCTCGGCCGGCTCGATCTGAAAACGGGCGAGGGCGTAGAATTGCCCCTCGCCGTGCCGCAGGGCGCTGGCCGTGGCGGGCGCGGCGAGTCCGACGGGCGTCCCGGCGATCCCGGCGGCGGCGCGCACGAGTTGCAATTCGATCGTTGGGGCAATGTTATTGTCGGGATGGACAACGGCACCGTCAAATACGATCCGAAGACCGGCAAATTCATGACCTGGGCGATTGGCAGCCCGATGTTTGGCCTCGACAAGGAAGGCAATGTCTGGACGACGCGCAAACAAGGCGAGCTCAACAAGATCGATGTCAGCGACGCATCGTTGAAGCCGGTGACATACGTCATCCCGAAAAACGGCGGCATCTACGATATGGATACGGACTCGAAGGGCCGCACCCACCTCTACATCTGGCGCGAAGGGAAGATAGGCCTTTTCGATCCTGAAAAGACCGCCTATTCCGAGTATCTCACGCCGACGCCTATGGCCGGTCCGCGCCGCGGCAAGATCGACGCGCAAGATCGCCTGTGGGCGGCTGAATTCTACGCCGGGCAAGTTCTGATGTTCGATCCGGATCGGAAGGAACTGAAGGAGTATCCTTTGATTCCGGGAACGAAACCCTACACGGCGCCTTATGCCGCGCCCTATTCGGCCAGCCCCGACGACCGCAACAAGATCGTCTGGACGAACGACTTCAACGCCAACCGGCTCTATAAGATCGACATGACCACGGGCCAGTCGACGGAATATATGACGCCGTCGAATTATGAACTCCGCGATCTGAAGGTGGATAGCCAGGCGCCGCGCCCCACCGTATGGCTGCCCTCCTACCGCCCGCCGTCAAAATTGGTAAAAGTGCAGGTGCGGTAAGGTTCAGGCACGTTGACTTCCGGGGGCGTCTCTCACGCAGGGACCCCCTTGTTTGCGTCGGCGTTCCAACATGGCGTCGCATGGAAGTCGTCATTGAGATTGCGGGAAATTGCATATGAAACGATATGGATGCCTCTGCGCAGCAGGGATCGTCGCGGCGTTGTCGTCGACCATTGGCGCCTTTGCGCAGGATCAGCTCAAACTCGCCATCGGCCAGCGCGGCAAATGGGATGGCGCCATTCCAGAACTTGGCCAGCGCGCCGGCATTTTCAAAAGGCACAATTTGCAGCTTGAGATTCTCTGGACAAGCGGCGGCGGCGAAACCATGCAAGCGGTGATCTCCGGCAGCGCCGACATAGGCACGTCCGCCGGCACGCTTGGCGTCTTTGCCGCCTATGCGAAAGGCGCGCCGGTGCGAATCATCGGCGCGCAGGCGACGGGCGACGACGCCTTCTGGTATGTGCAAGCGGATTCGGCCGTCAGGACCATTGCCGACATGGCGGGCAGAACCATGGGTTATTCCACCAACGGCTCGTCCACCAACGCCAATGTGCTGGCCATCATCGACCACTACAAAGTCGCGGCGAAGCCGGTCGCCACGGGCGGCGCGGGCGCGACGTTTACGCAAGTGATGTCAGGCCAGGTCGACGCGGGCTGGTCGGCGCCTCCGTTCATGTTGGCGCCGCTCGCCAAGGGCGAGATCCGCACCATCGCGCGCGCCATGGATTTGCCCCTGGTCAAGGGACATTCCATCCGCGTCAACATCGCCAACGCCGACAGCCTCGCGAAGAAGCCGGACGTCTACAAACGCTTCGCCCAGGCCTATCGCGAAACGATTGCATGGATGTACGGGAGCGACGAGGCGCTGAAGGTTTACGCCGAATTCGCGGAGGTGACCGTCGATGAAGCGCGGCTGATCCGGAAGGATTTTGATCCACGAGAAATGGTCGAGCCCGACAAGGTGATGGGGCTGACCGATCTCATGAAGGACGCGGTCACGCTGAAGTACCTGACCGCGCCGCTGAGCGAGGCGCAGATCGCGGATCTCGTGCGGATACCCTAACGCGTTTATCCCGCGATCGACTTCCAGTTCTTCACGAGGTGATCAGCCGTGCGCCACGCCAGCGCCTGGATCGTCTCGGTAGGGTTGCGCGCGCCGCTCGTGCCCATGGTCGAGGCTCCGAGCACGCCGATGTTTGGCGCCTCGTGGCAAAATCCATGGGCGTCGCAGACGTTGGTCTCCTTGTTGGCTCCCATGCGCGTGCCTCCATAGGCGTGTGTCGATGTCGCCATGGGGCCTATGGGTTGCCGTTGGATCGCGATGGCGCCGGCCTCCTTCAGGAATTGTTCGGCCTTGTCCTGCATGAAGGCGCCAAGCTTTCGCTCGTTGTCCTTGTATTCAGCGGTGATGCGCAATACGGGCTGTCCCAATGGATCTTTCACGACGGGGTCGAGATCGAGGTGGTTGGTCTCATATGGCAGCGTCGTCTTTTGCATGTAAGCGGCCTGCCAACGATCGGCGTTGACGCCGACGAATTTCTTCCAGCCGCCGCCCCAGGTTGGCGCCGCGCCAAAGGTGGTCATGCTCGCGGCGAGGATGGGCCGGCGCTCGGCGAGAATGCACAAGCTGCCGCCGCCGATAAAATCGACGCCGGAATGATCCCAATTGTCGTCGGCCCAGTCGTCGAGCGCCATGCCCTGCGCCGGAGTGCCGTACCACATGTTGAGATCGTGCGGGAAAAGACCGGTGACGCCCGCGCCGGTGAAGTGGCTGAAATAATGCTTGCCGACTTGCCCTTTGTTGTTGGCGAGCCCGTTGGCGAACCGCTTTGATTTCGAAAGCAGCATGAGCCGCACATTCTCGTAAGGCGCGGCGGCGAGCAGCACGACATCGGCGGGCTGGAAATATTCTTGCCCCGGATTGAGGTAAGTCACGCCCGTCGCGCGTCCCGTGCGTTCATCCACCTCGACGCGCGTGACGTGCGCGCGCGTTACGAGCTTGACGCGGCCCGTGGCCAACGCGCGCGGGATGGTCGTGACCGCGGTGGAATTCTTGGCCTCCACATGGCAGCCGCCGCGCGAACAAAAGCCGTGATAGACACAGGGCGAACGATTGTCGCGCGTCACCGAATTGATCATGGCGGGTTGCGGAAACGGATGCCAGCCGAGCTTTTGCGCGACGCCCATCATGCTTTGCGTGAATTCCGTCTGCCGCAACGGCGGCATGGGATATTCGCGCGAGCGCGGGCCTTCGAAGATGTTTCCGGCGGGATCGATCTTGCCGCCGACGTTGCCGGCCTTGCCGGCGACGCCGATCTGGTCCTCGACGATGTCGT
>JANYDZ010000315.1 GCA_025363375.1 Hyphomicrobiales bacterium | reverse complement strand
CACCAACACGTTCCTCGCGGCCAGCTGCATTCTGTTGTTGCCGCGCCAGTTTCATGTGACCTTCGTTGAAAACCGCGACGAACGCGACGTCAAGACGGCGGCGTGGATATTTCCGCTGTATCTCGTGGCCATCAATATTTTCGTCGTTCCGCTCGCCGTCGCGGGAAGGCTAGTCTTCGCCGAAGGCGCCATCGACCGCGACATGACGGTGCTGGCGTTGCCGCTGCACGCCCACGCCGATGTGGTGGCGCTCGTCACGATGATCGGCGGTCTTTCGGCCGCCACCGCCATGGTGATCGTCGCCTGCGTGGCGCTTTCGATCATGATCTCGAACGATCTGGTCATGCCGCTGGTGCTGCGCGGACGCGGCGCGCGGCGCGCGGTGGAGGCCAGCGATCCCGCCTCCTTCATCCTGATGATCCGCAGGCTGGCGATCGTGATGATCCTGGCGCTTGCCTATTGCTACGCGCTCGCCTCGAGCGACAGGGCGCTGGCGTCGATCGGGCTTCTGTCTTTCGCGGCGGTGGCGCAAATCGCGCCGGCGTTCGTCGGCGGCCTGTTCTGGCGGCGCGCCAACGCGCGGGGCGCCGCGGCGGGCCTGCTCGCGGGCGCCTTGATCTGGGCCTATACGCTTCTGCTTCCCTCCTTCGACACGGTTTCGGACGCGGTCGCGCTGATTGTCGCGGAGGGGCCCATGGGGATCGCGTGGCTGAAGCCGACGGGATTGTTAGGCCTGCAAACGGCGCCCCTCAACCACGGCGTTCTCCTCAGCATAGGCGCCAACATTCTGGCCTTCGTCGGTTTTTCGCTGACGCGCGGCCTCACGCCCATCGAGAGGCTGCAGGCGAATGTCTTCGTCGGCGCGGATACGGCGTCCATCGGCCAGTCGTTCCGGCTATGGCGCGGCTCCATCACCGCCGCCGAGCTTGAGGCGGCGGTGACCCGCTATCTCGGCGCGGACCCGGCGCGCCGGGCTTTCGACGGTTTTTTCGCCTCGCGCGGGCGCCAGCGCCAATCCGCGGGAGAGGCCGATATCCATCTGTTGCGTTTCGCCGAGCACATGCTGGCTTCGGCGATTGGCGCGGCCTCCTCGCGCCTGCTGCTGTCGTTGCTGTTGCGGCGGCGCAACGTGCCGCGCGAGGCGGCGCTCAAGCTCATCGACGACGCGTCGTCGGCGCTGCAAAACAACCGCGACATGCTGCAATACGCGCTGGATTTCGCGCGCCAGGGCATTTCCGTGTTCGACAAGGATATGCGTCTTGTCTGCTGGAACCGGGAGTTTCGCGATCTCTTCGCGCTTTCGCCCGACAGAATCTGGAACGGCATGGGCCTTGAGGAATTGCTGCGCGACAACGCCGAGCGCGGCATCTACGGGCCGGGCGCGGTCGACGAACACGTCACGACGCGGCTTGAAACCTTCGTCAACGACAGCGACGTTTCGAGGCTGCGGCTGCAGCCGTCGGGAAACGTCATCGCCATTCGTTCCGCGCGCATGCCCGACGGCGGGCTGGTGACAACCTACACGGACATCACAGTGACGGTGCTGGCCGAGGAGGCGCTGGCCGCCACCAACGAAACGCTGGAGCTGCGGGTCAGGGAGCGCACCAATGAATTGACCCGGCTGAACGGGGAACTGGCGCGCGCCAAGGCGGAAGCCGACGAAGCCAACATCTCCAAAACGCGTTTTCTGGCCGCCGCGAGCCACGACTTGCTGCAACCGCTCAACGCCGCGCGGCTCTATACGTCGAGCCTTGTCGAGCGCACGCCTGCGCAGGAGCTTGACGGGTCCACGCACAAGCTGGCGCGCAACATCGACGCCTCGCTCGAGGCCGTCGAGGACATCCTGACGGCGCTGCTCGATATTTCGCGGCTGGACGCGGGCGCCATGAAGGTCGAGCTTTCGAATTTTCCGGTCGAGGACATGTTCGCGCAATTGCGCATCGAATTCGAACCGCTCGCGCGCGAAAAAAACCTCGGCCTGAAGCTCGTCTCCAGCGCGCTCCATCTGCGTTCGGACCGCCGCCTGCTGCACAGGTTGTTGCAGAATTTCATCTCCAACGCGATCAAGTACACGCCAAAGGGCCGCGTTCTCGTGGGCGCCCGGCGGCGCGGCGGGATGCTTGAAATCCAGGTCTGGGACACGGGCATCGGCATTCCCGCCTTCCAGCAGAAAATGGTGTTTCGCGAATTCGAGAGGCTCGCGCCCGCGGCCAAAACCGCGAGCGGGGTCGGACTGGGGCTGTCGATTGTCGAACGCATCAGCCGCGTGCTCGGCCAGCGCATCGAGTTGCGTTCGACCGTCGGCAAGGGCTCCATGTTTTCCGTCGAGGCGCCGCGCGCGGCGCCGAGCGCGCCGGCGCTTGCGCGGCGGTCCGCTCCGGCGGCGCGGCAGGCCATGCTCAATGGACTGGTCATCGTCGCCATCGACAACGAGCCGAGCATCCTCGACGGCATGCGGATTCTTCTCGCCGGCTGGGGTTGCCAGGTTGTCGTCGCGGCGCATCTCGCGGAGGCCGTGCTGCGCCTCGACGAACTGAGGATCGCTCCGGATGTCGTGATCGCCGATTTTCATCTCGATCACAGCGACGGCGTCGATGTGATCGAGGGGCTGCGCGCGCGCTACGGCGAAAGCCTCCCCGCAATTCTGCTGACCGCCGACCGCACGCCCTCGATCCGCGAGCGCGCCGCCGCCCGCGCCATTCGCGTCCTCAACAAGCCGCTGAAGCCGGCGGCGCTGCGCGCCCTGTTGTCGCAATGGCGCGTGATGAAGGGCGCCGCGGAATAGCCGCGGCTTCGGGCGCGATCAGCGGCCGAGCGCCTGCAACTCGCGCAACGCCCGCGCGTCGCGCGGCGTCACGTCGGGATGGTCGGGCGAGGCCGTCGCGGGATCGAAATATTTCCACGAGCGCGCGCATTTGACGCCCGTTGCCCGCGCCGCGACCACCGCGACGTTCTTCACGTCGTCCATTCGCAACGCCTCGGCGGGGCCGTCGCCCTTTTCGACGCGAATGCCCGAAGTAATGCAAACCTCCGCGAAATCAACGCTGGTGACCGCCGCGTAAGCCGCCTCGTCGTTGATAAAAACGATGGGCGCCGCCTCCAGCGAAGACCCGATGCGCTTTTGCGCGCGCTCCAGTTCGAGCGCTCCCGTGACCGCCGCGCGCGCGTTGCGGATGACCCGCCATTTGGCGGCGAGGGAATCGTCGCGATGCGCGCCGAGGCCCCGCGGGAACGTCGCCAGATGCACCGAGGGCTCCGCGTCGGGCCGGAATTCGCGCCACGCTTCGTCGCAGGTGAAAACGAGGATCGGCGCGAGCCATTTCAGCGCGGCGTCGCAGATGACGTCGATGGCGGTCAACGCCGCTTTGCGCGCGGCGCTCGACGGGGGATCGCAATACAGAATGTCCTTGCGGATGTCGAAATAGAAGGCCGAGAGATCGGTGTTCATGAATTGCGACAGCAGCGACACGGTCTTCTTGTAGTCGAAATTTTCATAGGCTTCGCGGATGGGCGCGTCGAGTTCCGCGAGGCGATGCAGCATGAGGCGCTCCAGCTCCGGCATGTCGCGCGGCTCCACCTTGTCGGCGGGCGTGAAATGGCCGAGCGCTCCCAGCATCCAACGCATGGAGTTGCGCAGTTTGCGGTAGGTTTCCGAGAATGTCGTCAACACGTTCTTGCCGATGCGAAGGTCGTCGGAATAATCGGAGGCCGCCACCCACAGGCGCAGAATGTCCGCGCCGGAATCCTTGATGATGGATTGCGGCGCGACGACGTTGCCCAGCGACTTCGACATCTTGCGGCCGTTCTCGTCGAGCACGAATCCGTGCGTCAGCACCACGTCGTAGGGCGCGCGCCCGCGCGTGCCGCAGCTCTCCAGCAGGGAGGAATGGAACCAGCCGCGGTGCTGGTCCGAGCCCTCAAGATACATGATCTCGTCGCGCCCGCCGTCGCGGATGCGATGGATGCCGGCGAGGCCGGGGAAGCGCTTCGGGTCTTCAAGCGTGAAAGAATGCGTCGAGCCGGAGTCGAACCAGACGTCGAGCACGTCGTCGATCTTGTCGTAGGCCTCGGGATCATACGCGGGGGCGAGGAAGCGCGCGGCGGCGCCCGGCGCATACCACGCGTCGGCGCCTTCGTTTTCAAAAGCCTCCGCGACGCGCGCGTTGACTTTTTCATCGCGCAAAATCTCGTGGCCGCCTTTTTTCACGAAGACGCAGATCGGCACGCCCCAGGCGCGCTGGCGCGACACCACCCAATCGGGCCGGTTGGCGATCATGCCGTTGATGCGGTTCTCGCCGGAGGCCGGCACCCAGCGTGTCTGCCCGATGGCTTCGAGGGCGAGTTCGCGCAGGGTGGGCGCGTTGCTCCCCCGCGCTCTCTCATCCTGACGAGCGCCCGCAGGGCGCGTCTCGAAGGATGCGGCGGCGCGTCCCTCGTCCTTTGAGACAGGGCTTTGCGGCTCCTCGGAATGCGCGACGCGGGCGGGATGGCCAAGCACGAACCCCTTGTCCATCGCGATGAACCATTGCGGCGTGTTGCGGAAGATCACCGGCTTTTTCGAGCGCCAGGAATGGGGATATTGATGCTTCAAACGCCCGCGCGCGAGGATGTTGCCGGCTTCCGCCAACGCCTTGATGACGCTGTCGTTGGCGTTGCCCTTGTTGCCCTTGTCGTCGATGACGCGTTTGGCGCCGCCGTCCGAATCGGGACCAAATCCGGGAACTTCGTCGGTGTAAAAGCCGTCGGCGTCGACGGTATAGGGAATGCGCGTGTCGATGCCGCGTTTTGTCAGCATCTGTCCCGACGCCATCCAGATATCGAAATCCTCGCGGCCATGGCCGGGCGCTGTGTGTACGAAGCCCGTGCCTGTGTCGTCAGTGACGTGATCGCCGTCGAGGAGGGGGATTCGGAAAGAGTATTCCCGCCGCCAATTTGGATCGGCTGGATGAATTGATGACAAAGGGTGCGCGCATATGAAGTGCTTTAGCGCATCACTTCCAACATTTTCAATGCGTTCAAAGCTTTCGACCTTTGCTGCCTTGAAGACATCGGCTGCGAGTTTGTCTGCAAGTACGTAGCGATCGCCCTTCTTGGCCCAATTTTTATCGGGAGCGTTGGTCACTTCGTACAACCCGTAAGAAATCTTTTTGGAAAACGAAATTGCTCGATTGCCGGGAAGCGTCCAAGGTGTAGTTGTCCAAATAACGACGGCAGCTCCATCAAAGCGGTTACGTTCGTTCACCCATTTGGGCTCTTCAGTTCCCGGACTGTTGGCGCCAACCAATGGCGGCATGTAACTCGCCAGTAGGACAGGAAACTTCACCCAAACCGTGTCGCTGACATGGTCCTCATATTCCACTTCTGCCTCCGCCAGCGCGGTCTTTTCCACCACGCTCCACATCACCGGTTTTGAGCCGCGGTACAGCAAACCATTCGCCGCGAATTTTAGAATTTCGCGGGCGATCCGCGCCTCCGCCGCGAAGGTCATCGTCGCATAGGGATGCGCCCAGTCGCCGGTCACGCCGAGGCGCTTGAATTCCTCCCGCTGCTCCTCCAGCCAATGCTGCGCATAGGCGCGGCACTCCTGCCGGAAGGCGATCATCGCCTCCGGGTTGGAGAACTCGGGCTTCGGCCTGCCCTTGGCGCGGTAATTATCCTCCTCGATTTTCCACTCAATCGGCAGGCCGTGGCAGTCCCAGCCCGGAACGTAGTTCGAGTCTTT
>JANYDZ010000266.1 GCA_025363375.1 Hyphomicrobiales bacterium | reverse complement strand
GGCGGTTCTCGATCACCACTGCCTTGCCCCAGCGCTGCGCCAGCTTTTCAGAGACAAGCCGCGCGCCGATATCGGCGCCCGCGCCGGCGCCAAAGGGGATGATGAATTTGACCGCGCGCTGCGGCCAGGCAGGGGCCTGGGCGCGCACGGGCGTAACAACGGCGGCGAGGCCAAGCGCGGCGAAGTCACGGCGCGTCAGACGGTTCGCGGACATGGTTTCCCCTCGTGCAACAGTTCCGTCGCGCCAGCTTAGCGCCACGCCCGCGCTGGGGCAATGCGCGGCGAGAACAGGGGCGCGGTCGAAAAAATTCTGTCGGAAAAATTCAAGATCACTTGCTCAAACTGTGCTAAACTAGCCCGTATTGTCGAAAATTGATTCGCATGAATTTGACTCGCGCCATTGGTCTTATGTCCGGCACCTCCATGGATGGGGTCGATGTGGCGTTGATCGATACCGATGGCGAGCGCGCTGTGCGGCAGGGGCCGGCGTCGTTTTTGCCCTACAATGACGAGGACCGGTCGCTTCTGCGTCGGGCTATGGCGGAAGCCGTGGCATTGCAGGACCGCAATGCGCGACCGGGCGCGCTTGCCGACGCCGAGGCCATGATCACCGAGCGCCATGCGACCGCTGTGGAGGTGTTTCTCGACGCCCAGCAACTCTCGCCCGATCAGATCGGCATTGTGGGTTTCCACGGCCAGACTGTGCTGCACAAACCACGCGATCGCCTGACTGTGCAGATTGGCGACGCGGTCGCGCTGACCCGCCGCCTTGGTATTCGTGTCGTCCATGATTTTCGCGCCGCCGATGTCGCTGCCGGGGGCCAGGGCGCTCCGCTGGTGCCCGTCTATCATCGCGCGCTGGCGGAAGCCGCGGGCTTTTCAGGAGCGCTCGCCGTCGTCAATATCGGCGGTGTCGCCAATATTTCTTTCTGCGTTAACGGGGCTGATCCGATCGCCTGCGACACGGGTCCCGGCAACGCCTTGATCGACGATCTCATGCTTGAGCGGACTGGGGTTCCCCTGGACAGGGATGGCGCCATGGCGCAGAGGGGCTGTGTGAACGAGCCGGCTCTGGTAGTGTTGATGGCTCATCCGTTCTTTCAGGAACCTCCACCCAAGTCTCTGGATCGGAACGTTTTTTCTCTAGATCAGGTTGCCGCGTTGTCGACGCCGGACGCGGCCGCGACGCTGGCGGCGTTTACCGCCGAAAGCGTGGCGCGCCTGATCCTTCAGTTTCCCGTCGCGCCGGGAAAAATCATCGTCTGTGGCGGCGGCGCGAAAAATCCAGTCATCATGCGCGAGCTTGCCGCGCGCACCGGCGCAACAGTCTGCGCGGCGGAAGTCCAGGGATGGTCGGCGGATGCCATGGAAGCGCAGGCTTTCGCCTATCTTGCGGTGCGCACGCTCAAAGGTCTGCCTTTGACCTTTCCCTCAACGACGGGGGTGCGCGCGCCCATGACCGGCGGGACTATGCGGGGCCCCTGAGAGCCTTTGCCGGGGTCGGCAGCAGTGGGGGATTGTCGAGGCGCCTGTCGAGATAGGCGCCGACTTCGACGATCAGTTCATCAACCCGGTTTTCGAAGAAATGGTTAGCGCCCGGCACCACGGCGTGTTCGATGCTGATGCCCTTCTGGGTCTTCAGCTTTTCAATGAGCGCCATGACTTCCTTGAGCGGCGCGACGCGATCCTGATCGCCGTGGACGAACAGGCCCGAGGAGGGGCAGGGGGCCAGAAAGGTATAATCGAAGCGATTGGCGGGCGGCGCAACCGAAATAAAGCCCTCGATTTCCGGGCGGCGCATCAAGAGTTGCATGCCGATCCAGGAACCGAAGGAAACGCCGGCGATCCAGCAGGCGCGCGCCTCCGGGTTGATGGACTGCGCCCAGTCGAGGGCGGAGGCGGAATCCGAGAGTTCGCCCGCGCCATGGTCAAAGGAGCCCTGGCTGCGGCCGACGCCGCGAAAATTGAAGCGCAGCACGGAAAAGCCGCGTTCAGCGAAGGCGTAATACATATTATAGACGATCTGATTGTTCATCGTGCCGCCGAACTGCGGATGTGGATGCAGGATCACGGCGATGGGCGAGCCCCGCTGTTTCGACGGGTGAAAACGTCCTTCAAGGCGGCCGGCGGGACCGGTGAAAATGACTTCGGGCATAGTTGCTCCAGATATGACGCCAGGCGGCCCTGGTTGGACTTTCGCTTGACGGACGCGGCAAGCGGTTCCTACATGCCGCGATGAAATGACGGGATGTCCCGCCGGAATCAGAGCGGCCTTCTAGCACGCGCCCCACCGGCAATTGCAAGAAAATTGGCGCGAGACCCATGGACCGGATTTATCTTGACTATAACGCGACCTCGTTGCTGCGCCCCGCGGCGCGCGCCGCGCTGTGCGATGCGCTCGATCTTCGCGGCAACGCGTCGTCTGTCCACTGCGAAGGCCGCGAAGCGCGCGCGGTTGTCGAGGCCGCGCGCGCCACAATCGCGGGTCTGCTGGGCGCGCGGGTTCGCAACGTGGTTTTTACCTCCGGCGCGACCGAGGCCGCCAATCTCGCATTGACCCCCTTTCTGAAGGACGGCGGCGCGCCTTTTGAGGTTCTGCTGACAAGCTCGGGCGAACATCCCTGCGTCATGGCCGGGCACAGGTTTGACCCCGCCGGTGTGAAGAGCGTGCCACTCACAGGGGCGGGCGTGATCGATCTGGGCGCCCTTGAGGCGGCTCTCGGCGCGGCGTCTGGGCGCTGTATGGTGGCGCTGCAGGCCGCCAACAATGAGACCGGCGTGGCGCAGCCTGTCGCGGCGGCGGCGGATCTCGTGCATGCGCGTGGCGGGGTTCTGGTCTGTGACGCGGTGCAGGCGGCTGGCCGAATTTCGTGTGATTTCAGAGCATTGAAAGCTGATATTCTGCTTATCACCGCGCATAAGCTGGGCGGCCCCAAGGGCGTTGGCGCCCTCGTTTTCGCGCGCGAGAACCTGCATATCGAGCACGCGCTGATCCGCGGCGGAGGGCAGGAAGGCGGCGCGCGCGGCGGCACGGAGAATATCGCGGCCATCGCCGGGTTTGGCGCGGCGGCGGCGGAGGCTTTTTCCGCGCGGACGATCGAAGCGCCACGTCTTGCCGGTCTTCGCGACGCTCTGGAACGGGCGCTGCTGGCGGCGGCGCCTGATCTTGTGATCTTCGGGGCGGGGGTGGAGCGGTTGCCGAATACGTCGAGTTTCGCCTTGCCCGGCTATTCGGCGGAAACTTTGCTGATCGCCCTCGATCTCGCGGGCTTTGCGATCTCTTCGGGGTCCGCCTGTTCGTCCGGCAAGGTGGCGGCTTCGCCTGTCCTGTCCGCCATGGGCATTCCCGCGGATATCGCCCGGGGAGCCCTGCGCGTCAGCCTCGGTTGGGCGACCACTGAAAACGACGCGACATATTTTTGCGAAACATTTGAAAAGACTGTAAGGAACATGCGCGCGCGGCGCATAAAGCCCGCTGCGCAAAGCCCTGAGCCGGCGGTCCTTGAAACCGCGCTGGCGAGGAGAACGTAATGGCCGCCGTTAAAGAGACCGTCGAGCGGGTGAAATCCGTCGACGTCGATGCTTATAAGTATGGGTTCAGCTCCGATATTGCTTCGGACAAGGCGCCCAAGGGCCTCAACGAAGACATTGTTCGCTTCATTTCGGCCAAAAAGGGCGAGCCGGCCTGGCTGCTGGAGTGGCGCCTCGACGCCTACAAGCGCTGGCTGACCATGCAGGAACCCAACTGGGCGAAGGTCGATTATCCCGCCATCGACTACCAGGACCTCTATTATTACTCCGCGCCGAAGTCGACGCCGGGGCCGAAATCGCTCGACGAGATCGATCCCGAAATTCTGAAAATGTACGACAAGCTCGGCATCCCCCTGCGCGAGCGCGAAGCGCTGCTGGGCATCGAGGGCTCGGGCAGGAGAGTCGCCGTGGACGCGGTGCTCGATTCGGTTTCGGTTGCGACGACCTTCAAAGCGGAACTCGCCAAATCCGGCGTGATTTTCTGCCCGATCTCGGAAGCCGTGCATTCGCACCCCGAACTCGTGAAGAAATATCTGGGCTCCGTCGTGCCCACGACGGACAATTATTTCGCCGCGCTCAACAGCGCGGTGTTTTCCGACGGCTCCTTCGTCTACATCCCCCCGGGCGTGCGATGCCCGATGGAATTGTCGACGTATTTCCGCATCAACGAGCAAAACACCGGACAGTTCGAGCGCACGCTGATCATCGCCGACAAGGGCTCTTACGTGAGCTATCTTGAGGGTTGCACGGCGCCCAAGCGCGACGAGAATCAATTGCACGCGGCCGTGGTGGAACTGATCGCGCTCGACGATTCCGAGATCAAATATTCCACGGTGCAGAACTGGTATCCCGGCGACAAGGACGGCAAGGGCGGCATCTTCAATTTTGTGACGAAACGCGGCGATTGCCGCGGCGCGCGCTCGAAGATTTCGTGGACGCAGGTGGAGACGGGCTCCGCCATCACCTGGAAATATCCCTCGTGCATTCTGCGCGGCGATTCCTCGCGCGGGGAATTCTACTCCATCGCGATTTCCAACGGCCGCCAGCAGGTCGACAGCGGCACCAAGATGCTGCACCTCGGCAAGAACACGTCGAGCCGCGTGATTTCCAAGGGCATCGCCGCGGGGCGTTCCGACAACACCTATCGCGGGCGGATATTCGCGCACCGCAAGGCGTCGGGCGCGCGGAATTTCACCAATTGCGACTCGCTTCTGATCGGCGACGCGTGCGGCGCGCATACGGTGCCCTATATCGAATCCCGCAATCCCAGCGCGCAGTTCGAGCATGAAGCCACCACCTCGAAAATCTCCGAGGATCAGCTGTTCTATTGCATGCAGCGCGGCCTCTCCGGCGAAGAGGCGACGGCGCTGATCGTCAACGGCTTTGTGCGCGACGTGCTGCAGCAATTGCCGATGGAGTTCGCGGTGGAAGCGCAGAAGCTGATCGCGGTCAGCCTTGAGGGGAGCGTGGGGTGATGGGCAAAACGTTGCAAGTTTCGCTGCCGGACGAATTGAACGCCGAAGTTTCGGCGGCGGTCGCCAGCGGCGACTTCGCCTGCGAGAGCGACGTGATTCGAGCCGCCGTCGAGGAATGGCGCGCCAACCACATGATCGAGCGGATCGGCGTTGAAAATTGATTTATCGGGATATCGACGACGGCGCCGAAATCCTGCGTTTCGTAGACGGACGCCGCAATCTGGATGAGATTCTTTGATGCTGGAAATCCGCAACCTCCACGCCCGCGTCGGCGACAAGCAAATCCTCCATGGCGTCACGCTCTGCGTGAAGGCCGGCGAGGTCGCGGCCATCATGGGGCCCAATGGCTCGGGCAAATCGACGCTGTCCTACGTGATCGCGGGGCGCGCCGGCTATGAAGTCACCGAAGGCGAAGTGCTGCTCGACGGCGAGAACATTCTCGACATGCCGCCGAACGAGCGCGCCGCGAAGGGGTTGTTTCTGGCATTTCAATATCCGCTTGAAATTCCCGGCGTCACCACGCACACGTTTTTGCGCGCCGCGATGAACGCGCAACGCAAGCAGCGCGGCGAGGCCGAACTGACCGTTCCGGCTTTCATGAAGGTGATGAACGCCGGCGCCGAGAAGCTTGGCATCGCCAAGGACATGCTTCGCCGCGGCCTCAACGTCGGCTTTTCCGGCGGCGAGAAGAAGCGGCTGGAAGTCCTGCAAATGGCGCTGCTGGAGCCGCGCTTCGGCATTCTCGACGAGACCGACTCGGGGCTTGACATCGACGCTTTGCGCATCGTCGCCGAAGGCGTCAACGCGCTGCGCTCGGCCGCGCGCGGCTTTCTCGTCATCACCCATTACCAGCGCCTGCTCGATTACATCGTGCCTGATTCCGTGCATGTGCTTTCGGCGGGGCGCGTTGTGAAATCCGGCGGCAAGGAACTGGCGCACGAACTCGAGAAAAACGGCTACCGCGATTACGTCGCGGACGCCGCGTGAGATGTCGATGAACCCGCGCGTCGCGCAAATAAAGACCCAGGCCGAGACTTCGCTGGCGGAGTTCTTTTCCGCGCGCGCTTCCACGGGAGCGCATGAGGCCGCGCGTCAAAAGGCCGTCGCGCTGTTCGCGGAAAAAGGCCTGCCGCATCGGCGCGTCGAAGCCTGGCACTATACCGACCTGCGCAATCTCATGCGCGAGGCTTGGCCGCTGGCCGCGCCCGCCGCGGCGAAGGTCGCCGCGAACGACGGATTGCGCGTCGATATCGTCGACGGCGCCTGCGCGGGCTTGCCGCGCGCGTTGCCGGCGGGACTGACAATCCGCGCGTTGCGCGATGTGTTGGCGAAGGCCGACGCCGCCTTGATCGCGCAACTCTTTCCCGAAGCCGGCTCCCACGACAGCGTCGTCGCGCTCAACGCCGGGCTGGCGCGGGACGGCGTCGTCGTCGAGACCGCCGCCGGCGTGAAGATCGACACGCCCATTGAATTGGCCTTCACGACGGGGCAGGGCGCGCCGCGCTCGGACATGTCGCGCTGCCTCGTGATCGCGGGCGCGGGCTCGTCGGCCACGATCATCGAGACGCACGCCAGCGCCGCGCGCGCTCAGCGCAACAGCGCGCTCGTGTGTTGGCTGGGCGAAGGCGCGGGCGTCGATCACGTCTTCGAAACCACGGATGCGTCTCCCGAATTGCATGTGGCGAGCCTCATCGTCGATGTCGGCGCGCGCGCGAGCTTTCAGTCCTTCGGTTTCATCGCCCATGGCGATCTGCTGCGCCGCCAGTGTTTTATCCGCCAATCCGGCGAATACGCGAAGATCGGGCTGCGCGGAGTCTGCTTGCTGAAAGGCAAGCAGCACGCGGACACGACGCTGGCGATTGAGCACGCCGTGCCGCAAGGCGAGAGCCGCGAGTTGTTTAAACATATTATCATGGGCGAGGCGTCGGGCGTTTATCAGGGCAAGGTTCTCGTGCGCCCGGGCGCGCAGAAAACCGATGGCGGCATGAAGAGCCAGGCGCTGCTGCTTTCGGACGACGCGGCCATGTACAACAAGCCCGAGCTTGAAATCTACGCCGACGACGTCGTCTGCGGCCACGGCGCGACCATCGGCGAACTCGACGCGGATCAGGTGTTTTATCTGATGTCGCGCGGCCTGCCGAAGGCGCGGGCCGAGGGCGTGTTGATCGAGGCTTTCGCGCGCGAAGCCATCGAGTTCGTCGGCAACGAAACGGCGCGCGCGCGCTTTGAAGAAACGTTGAGCGCATGGCTGGAGGCGCGGTCATGACGCCGGCTTGCGCCACCTACGACGTGCAAAAATTGCGCGCGGATTTCCCGATCCTCGCGGAAATGCCCTACGGCAAAAAGCTTGTCTATCTCGACAACGGCGCCTCCGCGCAAAAGCCCCGCGCCGTCATCGAGCGTATGACCCACGCGTATGAACACGAATACGCGAACGTGCACCGCGGCCTGCACTATCTCGCCAACGCCGCGACGGACGCCTTTGAAGCCGCGCGCGAAAAAGCCCGCGCTTTTCTCAACGCCGGCTCCACCGACGAAATCATCTTTACACGCTCGGCCACCGAAGCCCTCAACCTTGTGGCGGCTTCTTTCGGCCTCGCCCATATCGGCGAAGGCGACGAAATCGTTCTCTCCATCATGGAGCATCATTCCAACATCGTGCCCTGGCATTTTCACCGCGAACGCAAGGGCGCCGTCGTCAAGTGGGTCGATGTGGACGACGAAGGCAACTTCTCGCTTGAGGCGTTTGAGAAAGCGCTGACCGCGAAAACGAAGATCGTCGCCGTCACGCATATGTCGAACGTGCTCGGCACCGTCGTGCCGGTGAAGGAGGTCGTCGCCATCGCCCACGCGCGCGGCATTCCCGTGCTGATCGACGGCTCGCAGGGCGCCGTGCATCTTGACGTCGACGTGCGCGGTCTCGACGCGGATTTTTACGTCTTTACGGGACACAAGACCTATGGGCCGACGGGCATCGGCGTGCTCTACGGCAAGAAGAAATGGCTTGACGCGCTGCCGCCGTTTTTGGGCGGCGGAGAGATGATCGAGGCCGTCACGCGCGACCGCGTAACCTACAACAGCCCGCCACACCGCTTTGAGGCGGGCACGCCGCCCATCGTGCAGGCGATCGGTCTGGGCGCGGCGCTCGACTACATGACGGCGGTGGGCCGCGATAAAATCCGCGCCCACGAGGAGAGCCTGCGCGATTACGCGCACGAGCGGCTGGGCCGGATGAACTCCATCAGGATTATCGGCAAGGCCGAAGGCAAGGGCGCCATTGTCTCCTTCGAGATGAAGGGCGCGCACGCCCACGATGTCGCCACTGTCATCGACCGTTCCGGGGTCGCGGTGCGCGCCGGCACCCATTGCGCGATGCCGCTGCTGGAACGATTTGGCGTGACCTCGACATGCCGGGCGTCCTTCGCCATGTATAACACCCATGAGGAGATCGACGCGCTGGTCGAGGCTTTGCACAAAGCCGAGGCGCTGTTCGCGTGAGGAGAGTTTGATGAGCGACGCCGTCGCTGACCCCGAAACGCAGCCCAACCGTCCCGCGATGGATTATCCCTCGGGATTGCCGCCGGAGGAGCTTGACCGTCTGACGGAAGAGCTGATCGCCGCGCTGAAAACCGTGTTCGACCCGGAAATTCCGGTCGATATCTACGAGCTCGGACTGATCTACAAGATCGACATCGACGACAGCAAATTCGTCAGGATCGACATGACGCTGACCGCGCCGGCATGTCCCGTGGCTGGTGAAATGCCGGTATGGGTGGAGAATGCTGTGAACACTGTTGGAGGCGTCTCGGGTTGCAAGGCCAACATGGTCTTCGATCCCCCGTGGGACCAGAGCCACATGTCGGAGGAGGCGCGGGTCGCGCTGGATATGTGGTGAGATTTCGCGGCGGAAAATTTCTCGGGGCAGGGCTGGCGGCGTTCGTCGCGGGAGCTGGCGCCGCAAATGCCGGCGACGGCTTTTGCGCAGGGTTTATTCCCGGCGAGGCGAGCGGCAAGTTCAGATTGGCGCGCGTGGCCGCCAACGGACCGCGCGTCAACTTCCTCGCCAACGCCGGCGACAAGAACAATCAATGCCCTTCGGCCAATTCGGCCTGCCGGAAAAACACCTTCGTGGTCCCCGGCGATGAAGTCGTTGTCACGCGCACGGAAGGCCCCTACGCCTGCGCCTCCTATCGCTCGCCGCGCGGTTCGGCGACCGATGGCTGGTTGCCGCTGGCGGCGCTCGATCTTGCGCCTGTGCCCCCGTCGCCGAAGCCATCGGACTGGGCGGGCAAATGGATGCGATTTGAAGCGTCGCTGCAGTTAAAACCGAAAGGCGCTGAAATCGAAGTCAACGGCGACGCCACCTGGGGGGCGGGCGATCCCGAACGCGTCAGGCGCGGCGGCGTCAATATAGGCGAAATCTCCGGCAGGGCGCGCCCGCGCGGCAATGTGCTGGCGATCGGCGATGGTTACGACGGCGTGAAACCACCCGGGGAACGCAAGGATATCGCCGACTGCGTCGCGCGCCTGCAAATATTCGGCCGCTATCTCGTCGTCGAGGACAACGGGGCGTGCGGCGGGAACAATGTCAGCTTTACCGGAGTTTACGTCCGCCAGGCCAAATGACTGATCTGTAAAATTAACCCTGTCATTGTTACATTATTGAGCGAGTCTGCCGACGGGCCTTGAACCCGCCGTAAACAGGAGACCGAAATGGCAAGCCATACGCCTGCGCCCAAAAGACCTCGCCCCAAGGTGATGACCCTTACCGACGCCGCCGCCGCGCGCGTCAGCGAGATCGTGGCCAACAGCGACAAGCCCATCGCCGCGTTGAAAGTAGGCGTGAAAAACGGCGGCTGCGCCGGCATGTCCTATACGATGGAATGGGCCGAAAACATCGGCAAGTTCGACGAGGTCGTGGAAGAAAAGGGCGTCAAACTTGTCATCGACCCGAAGGCGCTGATGTTCCTGCTCGGCACAGAGATGGACTTCGAGACGACCAAGCTGTCCTCGACTTTCGTGTTCCGCAACCCCAACCAGACCTCGGCTTGCGGCTGCGGCGAGAGCGTCGCCATCGAACCGGCGAAACCCGAGGCCCTCGAGGCGGCGAGCCCCTGAGACCTGCCGCGGCCGCAGTTGCCTCCGCGCCGCAATTCCTCAATTCCAAAGCCATGCAGCCGGGAAGCGACGCAACGCGCTTTTACGCGTGATGGATCCTTGCGGCGATTCCAGAACCCTGATCCGGGAATCCGCGGTCGATCTCCGGCGGCGCGCGAATGCGTCCGTCCGCATGATCTCGAAGATCGCCGGGAAAGTTCAGCATCGCAATATTTGCGCGTGTGGGACTGTCAAAATCGACAGCTACCCAAGACCGCGCGGGCGTTGCAAAATCTTCGCCACGACATGCCGCCATTGGACGGGCGCGCATGGCAATTGCGACCTGCATGCGTGCTTCATACGAATGTCATGTCCCCCCGCCAAAAGTTTTGCTCAACCCGAGGGAGTTAGGATCATGCTGACCAAGGATCTGCTTGACGCCAAAATGGCGGCCATTTCGGGTGCGGAGCATTTCCCCGTGGAATTGTTTGCGCCCGGCCTTCGCAAAGTCAGCGGCGGCGCCAGGGCCGCCGCTCTTGACCCTCTCGTTGCGCTGTCCCAACGTATGCTGGCGCGGCGGATGCGTCGCCGGATGTGGCGCGCATCCGTGCAGCGGCGCCTGCGGCGGTCCGCTAAATAGAGGGGCGCAACCCGCCAGGAGGCGAGCGCCGCCGCCGCCAGCCGCTTCATGCCGACCTCGCAATCGGAGGCCAGCAATACGCAAACAGGCTTCCCGTCGACCAGCGTCATCAACGTTTTCAGGACGATCGACGGCGACACGCCAAGCGCCGCAGCCGCCTGCATGCCAATGGAATCGGCGTCGGGATCATAGGTGTATTCGCGGATTTCGTGGCGAACGCCGGCAGCCGCGGCCGCGAGAGTCGCGCGCGTGGTTCTCGCCATATTCGCTCCGTTTCACGGCTTGCGCGAGGGTTTATAGGGGCCAAGCTCCTTCACCGCCGCGTCGATAAAGCTGGCGTCGACGATCTTGTCGAGCGCGACTTCCGCCGCAAGATCGCCGTTGGCGCGGAAAAATTCGATGTCCCGCTTGATCGATTCTACGTTGGGCCGCGCGTCCGGATCGACGGCGTGCATGAAACCGCCGCGAATATCCGCCTCGCTCATGCCAAGGCTCTTGACGAGCATGGCGACGATTTCGCGGGCGTTCGCGTCGTCGCCGAATTTTCCGTTTACAATGGCGTCGTTGTAGTCGCGGGTGGCGCGGATATAGGCTTTCATAAAGGCGCCCGCCGCCGCGCTTTTGCCGCTGGCGAATTTCTCGCCGTAATAAACCAGCGCGATTTGCGCGCCGGGGAAGAAATCCTCCGTCGTTGAAAAGCGAACGCCCTCGCCGGCGTTGGCGATGGCGGTCGCGAAAGGTTCGATCATGATCGAGCCGTCCACCGCGTCGTTGTGAAAGGCGCCGACCTGCTGGGGATAGCCGATATAGATCTTTTCGACATCGGCGAATTTCAAACCGCCCTTGACCGCGGCCGCGTTGAGCATCGTCGCGGGCCCGATGCCCGGCGCGGCCAGCGCGATTTTCATTCCTTTGAGATCGGCGTAGGATTTGAACTTGCCGGCGTCGATCAATTTCTTGCGCATCATCAGCGTCATAAACCGATAGCCTGGCGCCATGCGCGAACGGTCGGCGACAATCTTCAAATCGATCTTGCGCGAGGCCGCGTTGAAAAGTCCGGCGGAAATCGCGCCGCTGCCGACATCGAGATCGCCGGTCGCGAGCGGCGCCATTTGCCTGGCAGCCGAATCAAAATGAATGGCTTCAACTTCGACGCCGGCGTCCTTGTAATAGCCGCGCGCCTCGGCGATCAGGAACGGCGCGTCGCTGACGGCGGCGACGAGGCCGATCTTGATTTTCTCAACGGCGGCGGCCGGCGCGCAGAGAAAGGCCGCGACGGCGAGTTGCAGGATCGGTCTGAACAGCATCGTCGGTCTCTCAATCCCTGCGCGGAACATAGGGCCCAAGCTCCTTGACCGCCTGTTCCACAAGCCGCAGATCCAGCACATGATCGACGTCGATGGCGCTGTTCGCGACGAGGCCCTGTTCCTTGAAAAACGCCAGATCTTTTCGCAGGCTCGCCACAGCCGGAATTCCGTCCGGGCTCAACGCCTGGACATAGGCGCCGCGAATTTGCGCGGCGGGCATGCCGAGCCCTTTGGCCATGATGGCGACGACCGCTTCGCCCTTGGGGCCGGGCGAAAATTTTCCATCCTTCAGCGCGTCGTTGTAGTCGCGCAGCGCGCGCACATAGGCCCGCAGGAAGCGCAGGCCGACATCGCGGCGGTCGGAGGCGAATTTTTCACTGAAAAAGACCATGCCGATCTGGTTGTTTGGATTGAAATCTTCGGTTGAGACCGCGCGCACGGCGTCGCCCGCGTTCACAATGGCGGTGGCGAAAGGTTCGATCATGATGGAGGCGTCGATGGCGCCGGTCTTGAAGGCGGCAACCTGCTGGGGAAAACTGATGAAGACCGTTTCCATCTCGGCGAATGTATGTCCGCCTTTTTTCGCGGCCTCGTTAAGCGTCGAGCTCGGACTGCCGCCGGGCGCGAGCAGGGCGATCTTGAGCCCTTTGAGATCGGCGTAGGTTTTGTACCGGCCGCTGTCGACAAGCGCCTTGCGGACCATGAGCGTCTGGAAAAAGTTTCCCGGTTCCGTGCGCGAACGGTCCGCTACGATCTTCATTCCGAGATCGCGCGCGGCGGCGTTGTAGAGCGAGGCCGACGCCGTGCCGCTGCCGACGTCAAGTTCGCCTTTGCCAAGCGATGGCACCATGCGTTGCGCCGTGTCGAAGGGAATGAAGGCGACTTCGAGGCCTTCGGCGCGGAAATGTCCGTTGGCTTCGGCGATAAAAAAGCCGGCGTCCGAGGAATTGCCGACCGTCGCCACGGAGACCTTGTCGGCGGCGCGCGCGGCGCCGCACAGGGCGATGGCGAGCGCGGCGATCAACGCGCGCGAAGTCTTCAACAAGCGGTCTCTCCCATTTCAACGGGCGGCCGGCGCCCGCGTTCATTTCCTGACATAGGGACCAAGCTCCTTCAAGGCCGCCTCGACAAAACGCATGTCGATGGTTTGCCCCGCGGTCAGCGACTTGTTCGCGACCTCGCCCTCGGCCTGAAAGAAGGCGAGGTCCTTGGCGACGCTTGCGACGGCGACGCGCCCGTCCGGATCGCTTGCCGGCGGCGTGATGGCCCGGATGAGATCGGCGGGCTGATTGGCGCGGCGCGCGAAAATATCGATAACCTCGTCGGCTTTGCCGTCGGCGCGCCAGCGGCCGTTCACAATGGCGTCGTTGTAGTCGCGCGCGGCGCGCAAAAAGGCGCGCATGAAGCGTTTGGCGAGGTCGGGCTTTTCCTTCATGAACTTGTCCCCGTATTGCAGCATGGAGACCTGGTAGTCGGGCACGATCGCCTGCGTCGGCGTGAACTCGACGGCGCTGCCTTCGCG
>JANYDZ010000254.1 GCA_025363375.1 Hyphomicrobiales bacterium | reverse complement strand
CCAGACCGAGGTCGCTCGCCAGTCCAACGATCGCTTTGACGATGGCGGCGCAATCCCGGTTTGCGACAATGTCGGTCACGAAGGAGCGATCGATCTTGATTCGATCAAACGGAAGGCGGCGCAGATAGCTCAGGGACGAATATCCGATGCCAAAATCGTCAAGCGCGAGGCGCACGCCCGTGGCGCGCAAATCCGTCAGAATTTCGAGAGGCAAGGGGTCTTCGGAAACGAGCACCGTTTCCGTGATCTCGATTTCCAACCGCTGCGGCTCCAGATCCGCGGCTTCCAGAGCCGCGGCGACCTGTTTGCCCAATGCGGGAGAGGTGAGTTGGAACGCCGATACATTGACGCAGACGCGGATGTCGCGCGGCCAGGCGGCCGCGGTCAGGCAGGCCTGACGCAAAACCCACGCCCCGAACGCGCCGATCATGCCGCTTTCTTCGGCGATCGGGATGAACACGGAGGGAGGCACCGAGCCGCGCGCGGGATGATTCCACCGCAACAACGCTTCGAAGCCGGTCACGCGTTGATCCGCCGCGCGGAGCATGGGCTGGAACGCCACCGTCAGTTCATTCCGCTCCAGCGCGAAGCGCAGGTCCTGCTCGATTGAATTGCGCTCCAGCAGGGCGGCGTCGTCGTTGGCGCCAAACACATGGAAAGAGCCGGCTCCGTTGCGTTGGGCTTTTTGCAGGGCAAGCTCGGCGCGGCGCAGCAGGGTGTCGACGTCCAGGCCTTTGGCTTGCGCGACATGGACGCCGACGCAGACCGCGATGTCGAGCGTCAATCTGTTCAACGCGAACGACGGCTCGAACGCCTGCGCGATACGGGTCGCGTAGGCCCGAATGGTCGCCTCGCCCGAGAGGTTCGGCGCGAGGATCGCGAATTGGTCGCTGTCGAGGCGCGCGACGCGATCCGCGCGCCGCGCCAGTTCCCGCAATCGTTTGGCGGCGGCGACGAGCAACTCGTCGCCGACGGAGTTCCCATGCAATTCGTTGAATCTCTTGAGGTCGTCGAGATCGATGAAGAAGACGGCGCAGGGTTCCTGAGCGTTTTCAAGGCGCAACAAGGCCTCCGCGACGATGCCGCGGAAAGTGGCGCGGTTGTCGAGATTGGTCAGGCTGTCGCGCTTCGACAATTGCTCGATTTCGGAATGTTTCGCGAACTGGCGGGTCGCGTCGAGCGCGTGAACCATCACGCCGCGAAGGAGCAGGCTGCAAAAAGCCGAAACCATCAGGATCACGTAGCCCTGGCCCGATTCTGCAGTCTGCAGGAGAGCCCAGATCGAGCCGGCGCCGATGGGAACGATCATCGCGATCGCGGCCGCCGGAACGCTTGCGAAAGCGAAAGCGCCGCCGCCAATCATTCCCGCGCTCACGCAGGTGATGACGAGGCCGGCGCCGGCCGGCGCTCCATTGAAAAAAAGTGTGGGCACCGCCCCCCAGATCAAGCCGAAGATCAGCGCGTTGCGCGTAATTCTGCCGATGACGCCGCGCGACGCGCGGGTCGGATGGGTGTGCGGCGCGGCTTTCAGGCGTGGAGCCACGGCGATGCCGACGGCAAACGCGAGCGCGGCGGCCCAACCGATGAGCAGTGCGTGAGTTGCCGTGTTCCAGAGAACCGCGACGACGATCGCGCCGTTGACGAGGGAGACGAACATCATCGTTCCCATGTGCCGCAACACGCTGCGCAGTTGCGCGGCCCTGATGCGGCCGGCCAGCTGTTCTCCGACGATGTCGGCGTAACGTCCCGTCACAAGGGCGAGACATTTTTTGAAGTTCCGGCTGGCGCGCCGAAAATGTGGTTCAACGCTGGCGGGGGTAAACAATCGGAATCTCATGTCTTCGCAACGGGTTGCGGAAACTCATATTTGCGCCACGGTTGTTCAGGAAAGGTAAAGATCGCGCGATCCAGGCGCTGAAAAATGCAATGCCGCCCCAAAAAATCAGGGCGGCATCAATGACTTAACGGAAGGGCCCGGTCTAGATCAAGGTTGTCACTGCGCCGCGGCCTTCGCCGCCTGCAAATCGGCCTCGCTGCGGAACGACATCACCGCGACCTTGTTGGCGCGGAAGTAGGGCAGCGCGACCTGCGCGCCCTTGTCGGTTTCCATCACCGACACGTAACGCGCTTCGCCGCCGCGCGTGGGCATGTCGAACAGGGTCCACTTGTTGTCGGCGGGATTGTAGCGGGCAACCTGATCGGTCATCCACATATTGGTCCAGGCGGCGCCCTTGCCGTCGACATGCACGTGATAGGGTAGATTCGTCTTGGTGTTGGGCAGCGGAATTATCGTGGACTCGTTGGTTTTCGTATTGATCTTCACGAGATGCCCGCCCCAGGACGCCGCGACATATAGAATGTCGGCGTTCTTGTCCGTGCCCATGCGGCGCGGACCCTGCTGCCACGGCACGGGCGAGTTGAAGTCCGGGGCGACCGCCTTGTCGTAGAAGGCGCGATCCGCCGGCGTGAGAAGATCAAGTTCGGATTTGATCGGAAGCAGTTTCAGCTCCGAAGACTTGCCCGTTGACGGGTCGCCGGAGCCAATCGTGTCGATCGCCATCTGCGCCCACCACCCTTTCCCGTCCCGATCAGCCGCCGTCCCATAGGTCACGCCGTTGCCGTTCGGTGTTTTGAAAGTGGGGGATTTGAACTCGCTGTATTTTTCGGCGACCGGATCGAACATCAACGCGCCCTCCGGCGCCGACGACCAGATGCGGCCCTTGCCGTCGTAATCGACGGTGGTGGCGCCGCCTGTGGGCATCATGCCTTCCGGCGGGGTGAACACATCGATCTTCTCCGTCTTCGGATCGATGCGGCCAAGGCCGCCCTTGCCCGTGTTGACGTTGAACCAGACCATGCCCTTGGGATCGATGGTCATGCCGTGGGTCGGGGCCGAGAAGCCGCCGGGGCCCGGCAGCCGGAAGTTCTTGATGGCGCCGGTCTTTGTATCGATGCGCGCGATCGACGAGACATGCTGCGGCACGTTCGAGGTGAACCATGCGTTGCCGTCGCGATCGACCCAGGAATCATGCACGGTCGAGCCAATGCCGGACGGCGTGCCGAGCATCCAGTCCGAACCGTCGTTGGTCGTCGTCTTGTCCGGCAGGCCGGCTTCCGGGTTCACCGGGACGTCATATTCCTTGAACACCACGCGCGCCGCCTCGCCCGACGGGCGCGGCCGCATCTTGTCGAACTTCATCGAGGTTTCGCCCGGGCCGCGCGCCCGCGCGAGATAGGCGGCGAAATCCTTCTGGACATATTCGATGGCCGCGGTCGCGGGACGCTCGGCTTTGATGCCGTAGACGTTGACCTGTTTCATCCAGCCGAGAATCTTGTTCCAGCCCTCCTCGTCGAATTTGTGCTGGAGCACGTAGCTGGCGGAATGGCAGGCCGTGCAATTGGTGCGCAGCACCCGGTGCATGCGCGCGTCTTCCGGCGTCTCGGAGGGCATGGCGGCCAGCAGCATGTCGCCGGGCAATTGCCGCACGAAATCCTTCAGCGGCTTCATGGCGAAATCCTGCTTCGCCTTGCCGTCGGCGGCGACGCCGCTCGTCGCCGTTTCAAACGTCGCGGCCTGCGCCCGCACGCGGTATTTGCCGGCGGGCAGGGCGGGAAAGAAATAGGCGCCTTGCTCGTCGGTGTAGACGGAGGTCGTGAAAGTCGACCCCTCCGCTTTTGCCGACACCGTGACGCCGCCCATCGGCGCGCCGGACGCGTCCTTCACGACGCCGGACAGGATGGCGTCCGCGGCGAGGGCCGCGGGCGCTGCGAACGACGCGGCGGCGAACGACATGGCCGCGGACAGCGCGGCGTGGCTGACGAAATTCAGGCGATGTGAATTCTTCATGGCGTTTCACTCCTCGATGTTTTCAGCGCTTGGCGGGCGCGGGTTCGACGGTTTTCAGATATTCTACGAGCGCGTCGATCTGCGCGGGTTCGAACATGACCTTGTATCCCGGCATGTTGGGAGAGCCGTTCGCGATCTGCGCCTTGACTTTGGCTTCGGCGCCGTTGTCGAAGACGGCCTTTGAAAGCGCCGGACCATTGGGCGCGGGCACGTTGATCTGGATTTTGGCGTGGCAGAGGCCGCAGTGCTGAACGAACAGGCGCTGGCCCTCAAGCTGGGCGCCTGTAAGGCCGGCGGCTTGTTGGGCCATCGCGGCTTGTTGGGTCGTCGCGCCGCCGGTCGCAGCCGCGGTTGCGAGGGCCAGCATCAACGCAAAACGCTTCATTCCACTTCCTCCCTGAGCATCGACTTGCGGAAAGGCTACTCCCGGAAGCGCCCGGAGGGAAGGACTTTCGCAACGCAGGACTTTCGCATTGCAGGACTTTCGCATAATTTGTCGTGGACCCGTTATTGATCGCGCGCGGCGATGGTCTCGGCAAAGCCATGCGCGCCGACAAGAGGCACGAACGACACCGGGCCCAGATCCTCCTCGCTGAAGTCGGACGCGGTCCGACGCACGGTTCGGATCAGACGTTGCGAGGATTGGTCCGCCCCGACCGGCGCGATCAGCCTGCCGCCAATCGCCAGTTGCAGGCGCAGCGGTTCGGGCACGGCGGGGCCGCTCGCGGTCGCGAGGATCGCGTCGAAAGGCGCGGCGGGCGGCCAGCCAAGCGTGCCGTCGCCGCGCAGGACCGTGACGTTGGCAAGGCCAAGTTCAGCGATGCGCGCGCCGGCGAAACGCGCCAGACGCCCGTGCCGTTCCATGGTCCATACACGCTGGGCGAGATGGCCAAGCAGCGCGGCTGAATAACCGCTGCCGGCGCCGATTTCCAGAACCCGGTCGCGCGGCTCGATGGCCGCCGCGCTCAGCATGAGGGCGACCACATAGGGCTGGGAAATCGTCTGCCCGTCCATGATCGGCAGGGCGCGGTCGCAATAGGCGAGCGATTGCTGCTCGGGATCGACAAATCTTTCACGCGGGGCGCGGCGGAAGGCTTCCAGAACGCGGACATCGACAATGCCGCGCTTTTGGAGCTGTTCCTCGATCATCTGCTCGCGCGCCCGCGCGTATTCGTCCATTTTACATGTGTCCGGGTTTACGACAGGCGTCAAAAAACGGAGCAGTGAACGAAAAAGCCGCGCTCGAAATGCGAGCAGGGCTTCATCCTAGATCAACATCGCCGCTCAAGCCAACGATTTCGCGTCAGCGCGCCGCCGCTTTTATCCTGGCGATTTCCGCCTCGCTGCGCGGTTGCATCACCGCGATCTTGCGCAGCCTCGAATAGGGGATCACCACCTGCATGGGCTGCCCCTCCTTTTCAAGGATGCCGATGTAGCGTGTTTCCGTGCCGCGCGTCGGCAGGTCGAACATGGTCCATTTGTTGGCCGCGGGATCGTAGCGGGTCACCTGATCGGTGCTCCACAGATTAGTCCAGGCGCCGTGCGTCCTGTCGACGACGATGTGATAGGGCTGCTGCACTTCGGGGTTGGGCAGATCGATCAGCTTGACCTCCGAGGTCCTGGTGTCGATGCGCGCGTAATTGCCGCCGAAGGAATTGGCGACCCACAGCACGTCCGCCGCCTTGTCGGTGCCCATGCGGCGGGGACCCTGCGCCCAGGGATAGGGCGTGTTGAAATCCGGCGGCGCGAAGGTCGCGTAGAACTTCTTCTCGTCGGCGGTCAGCCAGTCGAGTTCCTTGCGGTCCGGCGGCAATTTGATTTCCATCGTCTTGCCGGTGGCGATATCGCCCTTGTTGATGAGGTCCTGGGTCATGCCGGCCCACCAGCCGTTGCCGTCGCGGTCCGCCGCGATGCCATAGACCGAGACCGTGCCCACGGACTCGTTCTTGTAGGTGACGGATTTAAACTCCTGGAACTTTTCCGCCTTGGGATCGAAGCGCAGCCCGCCGTCCGGCGAGGTCACCCAGATCTGCCCCTTGCCGTCGAAATCGAGCGAACCCGCCGTGAAGGACATGCCGTCCGGCGGCACATATTTCGTCAGCGTCTGCGTTTTGGGGTCGATCTTGACGAGGCCCTGACGGGCGCCGCGGTTGGCGGACGGACGCGAGTTGAACCACAGATAGCCCTCGGTGTCCCGGATGATGCCGTGGGAATTGCTGGCGTAGCCGTTCGGCTCCTTCATGGTGAAGACCTTGGTCTCGCCGGTCTTCGCGTCCGTGCGCGCGACGGTTTCCGTGTGCGTGGGATGCGCCTGCGTCCACCAGATATTGCCTTCGAGATCGAGCTCGGCGTCGTGCACGCCGTTGGCGTGGTTCATGCCCGAGGGCGTTCCGAGCGACCAGTCCGAACCATTGTGCGGCAGATATTTGTAGGGCAGGCCCTCGTCCGCCGCGACGGGAACGTCGTACTCGCGGAACACGACGCGCGCGGCCTCGCCCGAGGGGCGCGCGCGCAGCTTGAACTTCATCGAGGTCTCGCCGGGTCCGCGGGCTTTCGCGAGATAGGCGGCGAGCTCCTTCTGGTGCGTCTCGATCGTGCCGTTGACGACGCGCTCGGGCACATGCACGCCGAGCACGTTCACCTGCTTCATCACGTTGAGCACGGCGAACCAGCCGGCCTCGTCGAATTTATGTTGCAGGGGATAGCTCGCGGTGTGGCAGCCCGTGCAATTCTTGCGCACGATGTTCTTCATGCGTTTGTCGTCCGGGCTCGCGTCGGGCAGCGCCGCGAGAAGCTCATCGCCGGCAAGTTGGCGCGTCCAGTCGGCCATCGGCTTCATGTCGAAATTCCGCGCCGTGTTGGCGGAAAGCTCGACGGCGGCTTTCGCGGTCTCGAAGGTGATGGCCTGCGCCCAGACATTGTACTTTGCGCTGGCGAGCGGCGGGAAGAAATAGTCGCCGTTTTCGTCGGTGTAGACCGAGGTCGTGATGGTCGAGCCTTCCGCCTTGGCGGAAACGGTCACGCCGCCCATTTTCTCGCCGGTTGGCGATTTGATCGCGCCGGAAAGAACGACGTCGGCGGCGCAGGCGCCGGAGCCGACCGCAAGTGTAGCGCCAAAGACGCCGGCCAGGGCCGTTGTGCGGGTGAGGAATTGCGACAGATTCATGTTCGTTTCTCCTGTCAGCGGGCTGGATTGGCGGGGGTGCTCGCGGGGGTGGGACGCGGCGTGGCGGGCGGCGGCGGGGGAAGCAGTTTCAAAAACGCGACAACGGCGTCGATCTGCGCCGGAGTATAATTGTATTTAAAGCCCGGCATATTGGGCGAACCGTCGGCGATCTGCTTTTTCGCCTGCGCCTCGCGCGCGCCGTCAACCACAAGTTTCGACAATTGCGGCCCAAACAGCGGCGCCGTGATGGTGGGCCTGGTGTGGCAGACGCCGCACGACTGCATGTAAAGCCGGCGGCCCTCGGCCTGCGCGGGATTGAGATCGGCGGGGCCATAGGCGCCCTCATGGTGATCCTGCGCCGGCGCGCCCGTCGCGCCCGCGATTAAAAACAATCCCGCCCATACCATTCGCATACGCGATTCCTCCTAAGCTGCGTTGTGGCGAAGTTTAGGGCAGGGCGGGGCGAATGGGAAGCGGGGGGGTCTATTGCTTCAGCCGGTTGAACGCCGTCACCACCGGCGGCGTCGCGCTGGCCGCCAGATCGCGCATCATCCGCGCCACCTGCGCGCCCTCGAAGGGCGTGGCGCGCCGCGTCTCGAATTTCGCGGCTTCCGCCCTGTACTCGCCGTCGTTCGCCATTTCGATAAACGCCTTGCGCAGGATTTCGAGGCGCTCCGCAAGCACGTTCGGCGGCGTCACCACCATCATCCCCAGCGCCTCGCCCGCGGTGGCAAGCTCAAGCACCGGCAGCATGGCGGGCGCGACGGCGCTGCTGACAAGCGGAATATCCGGCTGCACGGGCCGCGATTGCAGGATCGGCAGGATGCGCTTTTGCGCAATCAATTCCTGATGCAGCAGGAAGGAATCCTCGGTCAGAAAAACAGCGTGCACTTCCCCCTGTTGCAGGGCCAGCAGCAGGCGCGCGGAGCCGGGATAGCCGCTGACGAGTTTGATCGGCGCGCCGTGCTCGGCCATCATCGCGCCGACGATGGAGGTCTGCGTGCCCGCGCCCAGCGCGCCGAAAATGACCGGCTGTTTCGCCGCCATCAAATCCTTGTAGCTCGCGATGCCCGTATTCGCGTTGACCCAGACGGTGGAATTCATCGTGCCGGTTGAGCCGACGTAACCGAGCGTCAGTGGATCAAACTGCGCGTTGGGATTTTTCAGCATGGGTTCGATGAACCAGCTGCGGCCCGGCACGGCGATGGTGAGCCCGTCTGATACTCGGCCGACGCTTCCGCTAAGCGATCGGCCAGTGATTTGATCATGATGGACTTGTAGTCGTCGAGGTTGGCCATGTACGCCGCCGATAGGGCGTCGCAACCGAAGCCGGCGGAGCAGG
>JANYDZ010000312.1 GCA_025363375.1 Hyphomicrobiales bacterium | reverse complement strand
TGTTTTTCTTGACGCCTTATTACACCGCGCGCTCTTCGTTGCTCCTCGATCCCAAGCGAAACGGCGGTCTTGATTTGAGCGCGGCCATGTCGGGCGTTCCGATCGACGTGGGCTTCGTCGAGAGCGAAGTCGCCGTCATTTCGTCCTTTAACATTGCGCGGCGGGTCGTTGAGAAAATGCAGCTCGACAATGACGCGGAGTTTGGCCCGCAAAGCGCCGGGATGCTGTCGCGCCTGCTCGGTTCAGCGCGGAGCCTGCTTGGTCCGGAACACGTTGTGGACGAGGCCGCGGAGTTGAAGTTGGCGCCCGCGACCCGGACCGCGGTCGACAGGTTGCGCGCCGCGACGCAGGTGCGCCGCAACGGCCTTACCTACGTCATTGACACAGCCGTGACATCGCGCGACCCCGTCAAGGCGGCGAGCATCGCCAACGCCATGGGCGAAGCCTATCTCGTCGATCGTCTGGAGGCGCGCTATGCCGCCGCCCAGCGCGCGACGCAATGGTTGAACGAGCGGCTGGCGGGTCTGAAACAGGCGGTCGAGCAGAGCGAAAAGGCAACGGCGGTCTACCGCGCCGAGCACGGCCTCATCAGCACGCAGTCGGGCACGATCGACAAGCAGCAAATTTCCGAGGTGAACGCTCAACTTGTGACCGCGCGCGCGAAAACCGCCGAAACACGCGCCAAATTCGAACAGGCGCGGCGGGTTTCCTCGACCGGCGGAAATGTCGCGGCGCTTGGCGATGTCCTCGCTTCCCCCTTGATTTCCAGTCTGCGCACGCAGGAAGCGGAAGTCGCCCGCCGCGAGGCCGACCTGTCCACGCGCTATGGATCCAGTCATCCTCAGGTCGTCAACGTGCGGGCCGAACTTGCCGACATCAGACGCGGCATTGCCGGCGAAGTGGGCCGCATCGTGGTCAATCTGCGCAATGAATACGATGTCGCGCAGAAACGCGAAAAGTCCCTGCAGGACAGTCTGGACCGCGTATCGGGTTCCGCCAGCCAGGGCGATTCGGCCTCGATCAAACTGCGCGAACTTGAACGTGAAGCCGATTCAAACCGTCAGCTTTACGAGACCTTTCTCGCCAAGTTCAAGGAAGCCCGCGAGCAGACGACTTTGGAAACGACGGAATCGCGCGTGATCAGTCCGGCGGTTTCACCTCAGGAGACGAGCTTTCCGCGGCGCGGGCCGGTTCTCTCCATGGCGCTGATCCTCGGGCTCTTCGCGGGAATTGGCGCGGCTTTCATGCTGGAGTCCCTCGCCAGTGGGTTTCAGACGACCGAACAGGTCGAGGCAACCCTCGGCTGTTCGACCCTCGCTTTTCTGCCGCGCGTCACCGGGCGTGAACTCGACGCGGCGGCGGGCGATCTTGGCATCCTCGCGCACATCCTGAGCAAACCGTTCTCGCGTTTCGCGGAGGGCATTCGTTCGATCCGCTCAGGCGTCGTGCTGTCCAATCTCGATCATCCCCCGAAAGTCGTGATGGTGGTTTCAACCGTGCCGGGGGAAGGCAAATCGACGCTGGCCGGCAGCCTCGCGGCGTCGGGCGCGCAGTCCGGGAAAAAGGTGCTTCTCATCGACGGCGATCTGCGCAATCCCTCGACTTCGAACCGCTTCAATCTTTCGAAACACGCGGGCGTCGTCGAATTGCTGTCCGGAGCGGCGACGCCCGAACAGGCATTTGTGCAACCGGCGGGAATGCCGATGACCATTCTGCCGGCGGGTCAACGCACGACCAATCCGACCGACATTATCGCGTCGCAGAAAATGGCGCAGATGCTGCAGACGCTTTCGGAACAATTCGATCTCATCGTCATTGACTGCCCGCCGCTTCTGGCGGTGTCTGATTCGCTGTTGACCGCCAACGTCGTCGATTCCATCGTCTATGTCGTGGAATGGAACAGCACGTCGCGCGAAGCCGTCAAGCACGCCATCAAAATGCTCGACGTCAACCGCGACAAGCTCGCCGGCGTCGTGTTCAACAAGGTCGACGGCGCCAAGATGAAGACCTATTCCTACTACGGGGAATATTTTGGCTACGGCTACGACCGCTACTACAACAGGTCGTAAAGCCCGGCGTTCAATTCGTCAGAAACCGCAGCGCGTCGCCCTCGATCACGGCGCAGGTCAACACGCCCGTCACGCACGCGCCGGTATCCACGTTGATGCGATTGCCGCGCGCTTCCGGCCGCGCCGTGGGCGTGTGGCCGTGCACGACGCGGGCTCCGAAATCCGCATCGTGGTTCAGGAACTCGTCGCGGATCCACATCAAATCCTGATTCGACTGCTGTTCGAGCGCCACCCCCGGGCGCACGCCCGCGTGGCAGAAGAAATAGCCGCCCAGACTGAAGGAGAACGGCAGGGCGTTGAAAAAAGCCAGATGCGCGTCCGGCAGATTTTCGCGAAACCGCTTGATCGCGGCCGCGCTGTCGGTTCGATTGCGCAACAGCGCGGCGTCGACGCCATACGACATCAGCGTTTCAAGGCCGCCAAATTCCCGCCAGCCAGCGAGACGTTCGGGATCGGCCAGACAGTCGAGCAGTGACTGCTCATGATTGCCGCGCAAGGCGATGGAAGGCGGCAATTCCGGCGGCGGCGCGATCAACCTCCGCACCACGTCATAGGAGCGCTCCCCCCGGTCGATGTAGTCGCCGAGATAGACAATTGCCGATTGCCGAACGGGATGGGCCCGCACATCGTCGATGATGTTCGACTGCAGGGCTTCAAGCGCGCCATACGCGCCGTGAACGTCGCCCACGGCGTAGATGCGCGCGCCCTCGGGAACGGAATATTGCTTTGCCGGCGCGAGCGGGGGCGCGGCTTTTCTCAACCAGTCGAACATCACATGGCCGCGAGGGTTTGCGCGGCTTGCTCGCCAGTCTCCGTCGGCGCGCCCGTGGACGGGGGAGGCGCGCTCCAGCTCCAGCGCAAAGCCACCTTCAAGCGGTTGGTGAATCCACGTTTGAAATAGGCGATGGCGATTTCCTTCGGCGAAAGCCCGTCGTCGAGCGAGACATCGCCAATGTCGAAAGTCTTGAGACCGGCTTGCGCGGATCGTTCCATGGCGACCACGAGAGGATAATGGGCGAGCGGCTTGTCGAACAATTCGCGCCGATAGGCGCCGCTGGCGTAGACGGCGCATTCCGCGCTGTCGAGCGCCAACGTGCCGCCGATGAGATTGCCGTCGAGGCGGGAAAGAACCAGCCGCCCGCGTCCGCCGGCGACGGCGTCGAACATGACATTCCAGCTCGCGTCGTTGCGTGTGGCGCGTCCGCTGACGTCGCAATGCAAGCGCCGGAACGATTCGAATGCGGGACGCGACGCATTAAGGCGATCGACGACCTCGATCCCCAGATTTTCACGGCCCCAGCGCACCGCCTGACGATGCCCCTTGCGGAGCATTTTCTCGACCTCCGCCGCCTGACGAAGATCAACCTGCGCCCGAAGATGCGTCGTTGGAAGAAAGCCCGCGGACAACAGCGCGCCGGACACGAGATCCGCCTCCGCGCCGGGCGACGAGGTCAGAACTTCGCCCGCCGCGACGCGCTCGTTTTTGAGAATCGCGCGAATTTCGCCGAGCGTTTCGCGCATCGCGCGTTCCATCAATTCGTCCGGCGCGCCGCGATCCAGCACAAGTTCGGCCGGCATTCCGTAGCGGCCCAACCGGCCGTCGGCGACATCGCAGACGAAGGCGGCCAGCGCCTTGCCCTCGTGCTCGATAGCGAACGAATATTCCCCGCGCTGATTGGTGAGCGTCGCCTCATAATAGGCCCGCCCGAGATCGCTTACCGCCAACGGATAAACGGAATCGGCCAGCCGCGCCGCCGCAAGGGCGTCAAAAAATTGGGTATCCCTGGCGCGTCTGATCAGGCGCATGTCACATTCTTTCGCGCGTGCCGACCGACATAGGCTGAACGCGACTCATGTCCGCGCCAATGGCGTTGTGTCGGTCAAACTTTAGCAGATGCCGCGTGAACGCCGCAATCTCGGCGATCATCAAGGACGCAACGTCATTTATTCCAGAAACGGCAATGAAGGGCGATCGGCGCGACGAAGCCGCGTCCACTTGAACCGAACCCTTCCGCGACGCCGCGCGCTATTGCGCCGCCTTTTTGCCCGGCTCCGCGGAGAATCTCCGGGTGCGCGATTGCATGTCGTTCCAACGCTCCGAATTCAGCGGAAATGTCTCGAGAAGCCCGGCGGGGCCGACAGCGTCCTGGTCAAGCGCGCCGGGCGAAACAAAGACCGGCCCGCCGCCGGCCGGCGCCGCCCGCGCCGCGCGCG
>JANYDZ010000310.1 GCA_025363375.1 Hyphomicrobiales bacterium | reverse complement strand
TCTTCTCGCTCATGACGGCATCTCCGATATAAGTTGCTTAACTGGTAGTTTTACTACGAAGCGAGCCCCATTTCCCGGCGTGCTGTGCCCCGACATCCCTATTGCGAGCAAAAGTCCACCACCGCCTTCGCCACCGCTTTGGGCTGATCAAACTCCGCCATGTGGCCCGCGTTCCTGATTTTGCGAATGCGCGCCTTGCCGGCGATGGCTTTGGAGAAATGCCGCGCATAGGTCGGCGGCACGATCCGGTCGTTCTCGCCCCAGACGAGCAGCGTCTGCGCGCGCACGCGGCCCAGACGTTTGCGCAGGCCTGTTTCGCCCAGCGGCCAGATCAGGCTCGCCGCCGACACATTGGCGCGCAGGGTCGTGATCTCCCAATCGGCGGCGTCGGCGCCTTCGGGCGCGGCCAGAAAGGCGTTCAACTCCCCAGGGCGCTGCGACAGGACCGCCGATGCCGCGCCGGGGCGTTGCGCGAAAATATCGGCGACGGGATCGCTCTCGTCGAACAGGCCAAACGGCGCGATCAGCGCGAGCCTGCGCACCTCCTTCGGCCACAGGGCGGCGATTTCCGCCGCGAGCGCGCCGCCGACCGAGGCGCCCACCAAATCCGCGCCGGCAAGGCCCGCCGCCGTGAACACGTCATGCGCGGCCACAATCCGATCAAGCTGATCATCGATGGACTCGGACGACGCGCCGCCGGGAAAGCCCGCCAGCGAAGGCGCGATCACGCGGCGATGCTCCGCGAGCGCGTCGAGAAACGGCGTCCAGCGCGGCAGCCCGCCAATGCCGGCGAAGAAGCCGAGCTTCCTGCCCTTGCCCTTCGCCCAGACGCGGACTTTGCCGAGCGGCGTATCGACGAAGGTCTCCTTGTGCGCGCTCATTGAGCCGCCACTCCCAGCGGCGCGGCGTAGGTCCGCCCCGCCGTCACGCGGTTGTGCGCCGACATGCCCTTCGGCCACCACTTGTCCTCCCATTCCTTCTCGAACAGGTCGGTCAATTGCGGCAGCACCTTTTTGGCGAAAAGATCGGTGTTGTAACGCGTCAATCCCGCGCTCATGTTGCCGAAGTGCAGCAGGGTCAGGAGGTGCCCGACGTTCATCTGCTTGCACACATTGCGCAAGGTGTCGGCGACTTCGTCCGGCGAGCCGATCACCACATGGCCCGCGTCGAAAATATCGGTCTGGTCGGCGCGCACTTTTTTCCGCGATTCCAGAGCGGCGCGCATGACCTGCGAACCCGTCTGCGCGCGCACCGAAGCCTCCGTCGTATAGCCCGGCGGGTTGGCGAAACCAGGATCGGTGTGCAGGCAACGATTGTAAAAATAATCGGCGGGCTCGCGGTAAAGATCGAGAGCCTCCTTGCGCGATTCCGCCACGCCGACGAATTGCAGAAAAGCCGCCTGATAGGGATTGGGCTCCTTGCCCAGCTTTTTCATCTCGTTCCAGAAGCCGTTGACCGACGCCATGCTGGCCTGATGGCCGAAATAGGAAAGGTTGGCGTAAACGAAATTCTTTTCCGCGCACATATGCCAGGTCTCGACCGAGCCGCCGCCGGGAACCCACACGGGCGGATGCTCTTTCTGGATCGGCCGAGGCCAGCAATTGACGTAGCGCTGCTTGTTGTAGCGGCCGTTGAAGGAGAAGGGCTTGTCCTCCTTCCAGGCGCGCAGGATGAAATCGATGCCTTCGTAATAGCGCGCCCGCAATTGCGCGGGGTTCTGGCCATAGGCGTAGCAAGTATCCATCGGCGTTCCCACGGGAAAGCCCGCGATGAGGCGCCCGCCGGAGATGCAATCCACCATCGCCATTTCTTCGGCGACGCGCGTCGGCGGATTGTAGAGCGCGACGGAATTGCCCATGACGCAGATGGCGGCGTCGGTCGTTTCGCGCGCCAGAATCGACGCGATGAGATTGGGCGAAGGCATCATGCCGTAAGCGTTGGAATGATGCTCGTTGACGCAAACGCCGTCGAATCCCGCGCCGGCGGCATGAACGAGTTCATCGATATATTCGTTGTAGGCCTGATGGCCGCGCTCGGGTTTGAAAACGCCCGGATCGATATCGACCCACACTGACGAATGCTTCTGCTTGAAGTCTGCGGCGAGATCGGGCCAGGGCATCAAATGAAACCAGAGAACCTTCATCGATCCAACTCCTTCGGCGAGGCGGACCGGCGGAGCGCGCCGGTCCCAATGCGTTTCCATCCATGTTCGTCGGCGGTTTTTCGGATCCTACAATTTCCGCCCGACGAAGTCAGCCGGATTTTCCGCGTCGGCGCGGGAATGCAGATGCGGACGGCGTCCGCGATCATTTCACCCGCTCGGTCGCGGCGCGTGTTTGCGCGACAACATCCTTCGGCGTCCGGTAAAGTTCCGCGACCAGCGCCTCGACGTCCGCGCCTGAAACCGGGTTGATCTCGAGGCCGCGCTTTTCGGCTTCCGCCAAAAACTCCGGGTCTTTCATCGTTTCATCAAAGGCGAACCGCAGGGCCCTGACGCGGTCGGCGGGAACGCCCGGCGGGGCGGCGAAAGGCCGCCCCATCGTCTGGCGCGAAAATATGAGCTGGAGAATCTGCCGCTCCCGATCGTTTCTGGCGAAATCCGTCACGAGTGGAACGTTGGGCAGGTCCACGGCCTTCTTCAGCGCCAATTGCACAATGAGGTTGAGTTTGCCGTCCTTCAGCCAATCGGCTTTTTCGGCCTTGATGCTGCTCCATGACCAGCCGCAGCGTCCATCGACCTCGCCGCGCTCCATCGCCAGCGATATTTCGGCGCTGCCGGGAAAGCCCGAGATCAGCCGGCCCTTGAGGCCGAACAGACTGCTCAGCACGTTGGCGAAAACATCGGGGTCGGAGCCTGAACCATTGCCCGCGACCGTGAAGTCTTTGACGAGCGCGTCCGCCCAGGCCTTGACCGGAGAATTTCCATAAGTGACGCACATGCTGATTTCGTTGGTGCTGCTGCCGATCCAGGTGAATTTCGAGGAGTCGAAACGCGTTTCGGCGCCGCCGATCAACGGCTCCATCGCCATGCCGCGCGCGAAGATGCCAAAGGTCGTCCCATCTTTGGGGCTGACGTTGTAGAGCGCGTTGACGAGGGTCAGCGTGCCCGCGCCCGGCATGTTTTGCGTGACGATGTTGGGTTTGCCCGGGATGTATCGGCCCATGTATTTCGCCAGCACGCGCGCCGCCGCGTCATAGGAGCCGCCGGGGCTGTAGCCGACGAGAATGGTGATGGCGCGCCCCTTGTAGAAATCCTCCACCGGGTCGGCGCGCGCCGTGGCCGGCGCCAGCGTTGCAACGAGCGCCGCTGTGATCGCAAGGCGCATGCCGTGTCCTCCATTTTGCATTTTCTTCGCTCACGCCGGTTTTAGGCGCGTCGCCGGCGAAAGTCACTGAGCGCGGCGGATCAGCGAAGCTGGACAATCGACACACGGTGTCCTACCTGTTTTGCCAAAGCTGCCGATGGATAAGCGCCGATTCCCGAGGCGATCCTGGCGATGGCTGACCCGATCAGGCGACGCAGTCGCGCGCGCCGCGCGGGACGCCACATGGAGGAGCCCAATCATGCTGAAGCAATACCACTACAACGATTCGATCCGCTGGCCGGGCGACAAGCGCGTCGCCGTGACCCTGACCTTCGATTTTCAGGGCGGCGAGGATGTGCGGCCCTTCGCCAACGGCACCATCGACAATGAAGAATACACCCAGTGCGAATATGGCCCGAACACGGCGATCTGGCGCATCCTGCGTATTCTGAAAGAAGAAGAGGTCAAGGCGACCTTCATGACCTGCGGCGGCATCGCCGAGCGCTATCCCGACGCGGTGAAAGCCATCGTCGCCGACGGCCACGAGGTCGCGGGCCACGGCTATCACCACGAATGCGCGCGCGATCTTTCCCGCGAGGAGGAAGACGAGGTGATGCGCAAGACCACCGCCATGAATCTCTCGCGCGCCGGGTCGCGCCCGATGGGCTGGCGCTCCTGCACGCAAAGCGCCAACAGCATCGAACTTTTGATGCGGCACGGCTACCTCTGGAACAGCAATTCCTTCGCGCATGATCTGCCGTTTTTGTGGGAGTCAGGTGGAAAATTGCTGGTGGAATTGCCGCGCCAGCCGTTTGGCGACGGCCGCACCTATCACGACGATCACGGCAATCCCGCCGACACGCTGGCGATCTGGAAAGCCATGTTCGACGGCTTCCACGAGGAATCCGCCCACAGCCCGGCTTATTGCCCGTTCCAGTTCCACCCCTATATCTCCGGCCGCTCGGGCCGCGCGCGCGCCCTGCGCTCGATCATCCAGCACATGAAGAAGGCCGACGGCGTGTGGTTCGCCACGGGATCGGAGACAGCGCGCTGGTGCCTCGACACACTTTTCAAGGCGCAGGCGGACAAGCTGAAAGCCGCTTCGTGAGGGTTTGAAACGCGGACGGCGACCGC
>JANYDZ010000209.1 GCA_025363375.1 Hyphomicrobiales bacterium | reverse complement strand
CGGGCGGGGGCGCGGCGGACGAATGGTTCTGCTTGTCCGCCAGAACCGTGGTCAGATCCGCCTGGATCAGTTTGCCTTTCCGCACGATCACGGGAACCACGTCGTAGCCATACCTGGCCGCGACAGCCGGCGCCATGCGGATGATATTTCGCACTACGCGTTGTATCCCCGAGTTCGCGTCGCTGAGTTCGGTGTGCGTGCATTCGATATAGAGCCGCGGGCGTTGACGCGCGGGGGGCGCGGACGTTTCAGCGGACGCCGTGACCGCGGCCCTGGGCCGGAACAGGCGCAATATGCCTTCAAGTAATGCTTTCATTCCCAGGTCTCGTTAAGCCGCGCGCGATGATGGCGGGGAAAAAGTCGGGCAGGCAATGCGGGACGACCGATCAGTTTGGTGTTTAACGAACCGCCGCGCACAAGCAAACGTTGAATTGCGGTCTCCCTCCACAAAGCTGCCATCAAAGCGGCCGGCGCGTCGCCGGCGAAACCAGCCGCGCCATCGTCGTCGGTCCGTTTGGATCGAGCGCTTGCCCGACAAGTTGTTCGGCCGCTTCCCGCCATGTCAGCCACGGCGTCGGAATCCTGACCGCGCGGTTTTGCGGATTGTGTCGCCGATCAAACGCATGGATTTTGGACGCGAGATCGCCGGAATCGGCGAGGTTGAAAAACGTCGCGCAATGATCGGCAATCTCCCTGAACACCGGAATATCGCTGCACATCACGGGCAGGCCGCGTTGCATTGCCTCCACGATCGGTAGGCCGAAGCCTTCCTGCTGCGAGGCCATAATCAGCGCCGAAGCGTTGCGATAGGCAAAATCGAGTTCTTCATCAAAGCAGTCGCGGAACAGAAAAATCCGCCTGTCGCGTTCTGGATGCGCGGCGAGGGCGGCCAGGAGATCGTCGCACATCCAGTCCTGCCGACCGATGACGACGAGCACGCCCTCGCCGCCCGCGGCGATATATTTGTCGAACGCGGACAAAACGTAAGCGTGACCTTTGCGCGGCTCGATGCTGCCGACGACGAGATACACATGCCTGTCGGCGGGAAAGGCGCGCAGAAAATGCGGGCGCGGCGCGACGGACGGATCGACGAAATCCAGTTCCGAGCCCAGGTGAAACCAGGAAATGGAACCGCGTCCCGCGATGTCCCCGGCGTTTTGCCGTTCACCGGCGTATTGCACAATCGCGTCCGCGGTCGCGCGTGAAATGCCGACGAGCGAATCGGAGGTTTTCAGATGTTCCTTCATCCAGATTTCAAAGGCGGTCCGGGTTCCCGGATCCACCACGCTCCCATGGCTGAGAGGGATGAGGTCATAGATCACGCCGACGACCCGCCCCCCCGCGCTCTGAAATTGCCGCGTCGCCGGCCAGACCGCATTGGGCCAGGATGAATCCAGCAGGATCAGCACGTCGCCTGCGTGGGAGCCGCGCAGATCGATTGGCTCGTCGACGGCGTAATCGGCGTAGCCGAGATCGAAGCGCGGATCGGGCGCGGCGGCCATCGAGGCTCCGCGCTGCTTGTTCGTCAGCACTTTTCCAAGATCGGCATGCGCGAAAACACCGGCCCGTTCAGCCACCGGGATGGCTTCATAGCCATGTTCGCGAGCGACCTGCGCGGCGTTGCGGATGATGTTGCGCACGACCCGTTGAATTCCCGAGTTGGTCGGGCTGAATTCGGTGTGCGTGCATTCCAGGTACAATCTGCGCACCCGTGGCGGCGGAATTTTCGTCCCGGGACCCGCGTTGGCAAACACGCGTTTCAAGAAATTCACGGCGCCGTCGAAAAACAAGGTCATCTAACCGATCGCTTACTAATGGTCCCGCCGCAAGAGGAATTCTCGCGATGCAGTTGTCCAGGTGGAAACCGGCCGCGGGTCCGCGCGGCCGTACCCGGGACAATATGCCGTAGCGGGCAAGTGTCAGGCGCGCCTCCCATATGTCAAACGGTTTGCGAAGGAGCGATGTTGGCGCGGCCAGCAGGGCCGGACGCGATTGCGGACGCGGCGACAGCCGTTTTCCGGAAACGGAAATTGTTATATGGCTGTCGTGGCCGTCCGATGCCGGAATGACATTCATTCCGGGCATTCGCGCCCGGGCCGGGTCGAATCAGCGAGCGTTGATGAAATACCAAGTATTCATGGACACCGGCGACGCCGTCCATCTCTGGTTGTGTCCGGACAATCCCTCCGTCACGCCCACGATCGAAGTTTCGGCGGAAGGCCGCGAGCCCGTCAAATTGACGGCGACCGTCCGGATGGAGCATTTCGCCGATCTGGGCATGCATCAAACCGGCCTGGTCGGCTTTGTCGTCGCCGAGGAACAGTTTGCCGGGATCGAGAGCGCCCTAGGCCTGCAAATTCATTGCGCGGAAACGCGGCTGCGGATTTACAGCCGCTTTCGCGAGGACCAGCACAATTCGGAAAAGCTGTTCTTCTTTCAACCCAGCGCCGTTCCGCAAATGGCCATGTTGTCCCAGCTCAGCCGCAATTTCGCCATCCATCATCATTTTCTTGAGTCGCATTCATTCGACACGATCAACAACATGATCCATCATTCCGGCCGCAGCGTGCTGTTGTCGGGCCGCGTGAATCTGCTGCGTTACGCCGATCCGCTCCATGTCATGGACTTTAAAACCGCGACCTTGATCAACAATCCCTTCAACGAACTGGCGGAGCGGCTGCTGCTTTGCAGGGCGGTCGATCTTGCACAGTCGCCAACGCCGTTTGATCAATCCATCAAAGGCCTTGAAGCCATCGCGGATTTTGCGCGCGGCGTCGATCTGGAGGACGGCAAGCTCCTGCGCAGGCAATTTCGGATGTTGTCGCCCGAAGCCAAAGAAGCCATGTCGAATCCGCTGACAAAAATGTTCGGCGCGCCGATGCACGAACGGGTTCAACGCAGTCACGTCACCTTCGCTCTGGAAAACCTGTCCCGGTTCGATCTCGTCTCGACCGTGCCGCGGTGCGTGGAGTTCGGCTCCATTCTGCGCGACATTCTCGGCCTCAAACACTTTGAGTACGGCGAATCCAGGACATTCAAATCGGCGGCGGCGCTCGCCGACACGCTGGCGCGCATTCCCAGCGTCGTCGATCTTCTCGATCACGATCTCGCGTTCTATTCCTTCGTCGAGGAGGCCGTGGGAATCGGCCTCGACAGCGCGGATGTCGCTTGACTTCCCGAATTACGGACGCCGGACGCCGCTTGCAAGTATCACTTCAATGCGCGCCCGAAGGCCTTGTCCGACTTGCCCCGGATTGAACCGCTGCGCAATTTGCGATTTTGCGGCGGCGGCGCGTTGTCGGGCGGCGTGCTGATTTTCGCGCACATCGCGCAGGAGCGCGACGGCCGAACCGATATCCGGGTCGCCCCAGCGATGTCCCGGCTTGACATGGGGGTAGTCGTCCTTTCCCACCGGGATCAACTTGCAGTCGACAAGCGCCGCCGTTGCAGCGTTGCAGAACTCCATGTTGCCGGACCAGCCCGTCGCGACGACGGGAACCCCCAGTTGCATCGCCTCGAAAATGCCGAAGCCAAAGCCTTCCGAGCGGTGCAGGGATACGTAACAATCGGCCGCCAGCTTTGTCGCGAGCAGTTCGTCGCGCGTCATGGTCTCGTTCAGCAGAACGACGCGGCGATCTTCGGAGCATATGCGCTTCAGGCTTGCGATGTCCGCCTCGGACTTGTCGTTGACGACATGTTCGAGATTGTGCGTTTTCAGGATAAGCCGGACGGGCTCGTTCGCGTTGAAGGCGCGTTGAAAGGCGTCGAGCAGCCCCAACGGATTTTTCCGACGAAGATAGGAAAAGGCATCGAAGTCGGAAAAAAACAGGAAGTCGCCGGCGCCGACGCCGTAACGGCTTTCAACCAGGCGGCGCGCTTGCGCGCGGTCCACGCGCAAATCCAGGGCATCGGCGGCGAGCCCCGCTTTCGTGATCGGCTTTGACGTATAGGGCCGGAAGACAGCGGCGCCGAAATCCGACGCGGTCCAGATTTCATCGACGAGATCGACGCCGCGGCGATGAATATCAGCCATGCCGTCCAGCTCCCAAAAGAAGTAGCCGACGTTGTAGGCCCCGGTGAAAACATCCGGGAGATAGTCGAAGGCGTGCGGGATATATTCGGGATTTACATGCAGGAGGTTGATGCGCGCGCGGCGCATCAGGCTGAAATCTTCAGCCGATTGGAGGCGGGGCGTGGGATGATCGTAGGAGAAATCGAAGCCGTTGACGGAATATCCGGTTTCGCGAAGCGCCCGCAGCGACAGCCGCGCCGCCTGTCCCAGGCCGGAAGCGCGTCCCAACGGGCCAATGACCTGAATATCGAGGGGATCGAGCTGTTGCGACAGCGCGTCCGCGTAGTGTTTTCGCATGCGGCGGCCGTTCAAGCTGAACCTGCCCTCGGCGGCCTCGTAGCGCATTCTGTCGAGGGCGCTGCGCCATCTGGATGGGGCGGGGAGTGGCGCGGGAGCTCTAGACACCGGCGGCGTGCGCGGGGCGTTTCGGGGCTTGATATCCCCGGAGGAGAAAGGTCAGCGTCGCAATCACGCGATCGATCTCGGCAAAGGTGTGGCGCTCGGAGATAAAGAAGCGCAGCCTTGGCTTGTCCTTGGGCACCCCGACATTGATGATGGGCGGAACGTAAAAGCCTGATTCAAGCAACATGCGCGAGACCATGGCCGTCTGCACAACGTCGTTGAAAATGACGGGGATAACGCCAATGCCGCAAGCGTCGCCTGTTTCAAGTCCGACGGCCTTGGCCCGGTTGAGAAAATAGGTTGAATTGTCCCGCATTTTTTTGAGGCGGTTTGGCTCTTTGGAAAACACCTTGAGCGCCGCGTGGGCGGATGCCGTGACGGACGGCGCAAGCCCGACGCTGTAGATGAAGCCGGGCAGGGTATAGCGCAGCCAGTCGACAACCGTCTTGCGGGCGCCGATGAAGCCGCCGCAGCTCACGAACGCCTTCGACAAGGTTCCGATGATGAAATCGATCCGGTTGGGATCGACGTTGAAGTGTTCGCTGACGCCGCGTCCATGCGCGCCCATCACGCCGATGGAATGGGCTTCGTCGATCATCAGCCATGCGTTGTACTTGTCGCGCAGGGCGAGAACCCTCTCAAGATCGGGAATATCGCCGTCCATGCTGTAGAGACCCTCGATCACGATCAGGGCTCGGGCGAAATCGTTGCGTTTGGTGCGCAGGACATGTTCGAGCGCGTCGAGATCATTGTGCGCGAAGTCGAGGGACTGGGCGCGCGACAGCTTGGTTCCCGAGAGGATGCTGTTGTGCGACAACTGGTCGGCGATGATAACGTCGCTGTTGCCGAGGATATGGCCGAGCAAGGACACATTGGTTGCGTACCCGCTGACCAGCGAAAGAACGTCTTCCACGCCAAGAAACCCGGCGAGGTCGCGCTCAAACGAACGATGCGCGGCGCGCTCGCCGCCGACCATCCGCGACGCGCCGGCGCTGGTGCCAAGCGACTGGACCGCCTCGCAGGCCGCAGCCGTAATGTCTGGATGGCCGGACAGGCCCAGGTAGTCGTAGTGGGAAAAACTGACCAGCGGCTTGCCGCGCGACCGAAAATCCTCGGCGAGGCTGTCGAAGGCCGTGAAGTAAAGCCCTTCGTTCATCACAAGGTCGTATTTGCCCAATTCCAGCCAGCGGCGGGCGTAGGCTTCAAGGTTATTCCTGTCGCTGGCCAAAGTGTGTTCTCGCAACCAAAATAGATTATTCCGCCGATGCCGGATCGACGCAAATCGATCCGGCCAATATGAGCGTATCTGCTAACCCAGGCGGACGGGAATATCCAGAAGGGCGGAAATACAAAGTTTTGCGCAGCTGTTAATCACCGTCCGCGCTGGTTCAATCGGTTGCCACGGCGCGACGCCGGGCTGTATACAGCGAGCGAAGCGCGACAAACGTCGCGCGGTTACGAGCACAAACGGCGCAGAGGTAGTTTCTTGGCATATGATCGCGACGCGTGCTACGCGAAAATTCTGGATTTTATGCGTTCCGAAATTCAGGACAAGACCATTCAATTCGACATGAATACGCCGATTGAAGGGGTTAAAATTGATTCTATTGATGTTATTCACGTTATTTTCAAGGTGGAAGAAGAGTTCGGCGTCACCGTTGACTTGCCTCAGGAGAGCAAATTCGCAACCGTCGGGGAGTTTGTCGAGGCTATATTGAAATTCATACCAATTGAAAACACGGCTTCATAATGGCCGCTCCCTGGGCCGACGTGACGGGGCGCGGCGTTGTTTCAAGCGCGGGCCAGGATATTGCCGCGTTCAATGCCGCGATTCTCTCCGGCAAGTCGTGCCTGACGCCGATGGGCGAATATCCGCCGGGAACTGTGCGCTTTACCATGGGGGCCCCGGTCGTCGGGTTCGATCCCGCCGCCCACTTTGACGAGCGCAGCCTTGGGACGCTCGATCGTTTCAGCCAGTTTGGCGCCTGCGCCGCGCGTCAGGCCTGGGCAGAGAGCGGGTTGCGGGATGCGGGCACGCCGCCGCACCGGATTGGCGTCGTCATTGGCACCGCCAACGCCGGGCAGGACGTGCTTGAACTCGGTTGGAAACGCATGTTGCTGGAAGGTAAAAAGCCGCAGCCGTTGTCAATTCCCATGGCCATGGGAAATGCGCCGGCCAGCCGGATTGCGCGGGAAATTGGCGCGCGTGGACCGGTTTTTGCGGTAACGACGGCCTGCGCCTCCGCATCCCACGCCATGCTCATGGGGCAGATGCTGCTGCGCGCCGGACTTGCCGATGTCGTCGTGGCCGGCGGCACGGATTCCTGTTTCAATTGCGGATTTTTGCAGGCATGGGACACATTGCGGGTGGTTTCCCCAAATGTTTGTCGGCCATTTTCCAAAGGCAGGCAGGGACTTATCGTGGGGGAAGGCGCGGGCATTGTTGTGCTCGAACGCCCGGGCAGGGCTGCTGCGCGCGGCGCGAAGGTTTATGGCCATTTGCTTGGCGGCTTCATGTCGAGCGACGCGGCCGACCTGACGACGCCTGACGGCGTGGGGATGCGCAGCGCCATGGAGGGCGCGCTTGCCGACGCCGGACTGCGCCGCGAGGAGATTGGCTATATCAACGCTCATGGCACGGGAACGCTGGCCAACGACAGGCTCGAGTCGGAAGCGATCCGCGCCGTCTTTGGCGATCTGACCGACCGATTGCCTGTCTCGTCAAGCAAGTCGGCCATAGGTCACGGCATGGGCGCGTCGGGCGCGCTTGAGTTTCTTGCGACGCTCGCGGCGCTCGAGGCGCAGATCGCGCCGCCGACCCTGAACTTTCTCGAACCTGATCCAGCCTGCGCCATTGACGCTGTGCCCGAGGGGCCGCGCCCTGTGACGATGCAGGCGGCTTTGTCGAATTCGTTTGCCTTCGGCGGCCTCAACGTGACGCTCGCCCTGGGCAAGGCGGGAACCGCTAAGTTGTGAGCACGACGTTGCGCTTTGTTGGTATTGGTTCGCCTGTCGGCGGTGTCGTTGTCGAAAAAGTTGTCGATGGCCGTGGCCTCGATGCTTTCCTGCGCGTTCCCTACCTCGTGCACGCCGACGATCCCACCTGGGTGCCGCCGCTGCTCGCGATGGAGAAAAGCCGGCTGACGCCGAAAAAGGGCCCGTTCTTTCGCATGGGCGAGGCGCAGTTGTTCGTGGCCATGCGCAATGGCCTGCCCATCGGACGCGTCACCGCGCACATCAACCGCAATCATCTTGCGACCCAGAAGGACGGCGCCGGGCACTTCGGCTTTTTCGATTGCGTTGACGATCAGGGCGCGGCCCATGCCCTTGTGGAAGCCGCCGCAGCCTGGCTGCGCGAGCGTGGCGTCGCGCGCATGGTCGGCCCCTTCAATTTTTCCATCAACGAGGAATGTGGACTACAGATCGAAGGTTTTGACACGCCGCCCGCCGTTTTCATGACGCAGTCGCGGCCCTGGATGGCGGCTCTGCTGGAGAACGAAGGATTTTCCAGGGAGATGGACCTGCTGGCCTATCGCGTGGACCCCAACAACATAGGGCCGCGCATGCGGCGGCTGACCCAGAGGGCGCGGCTGACTTCGCGCATCGCGGTTCGCTCGCCCGACATGTCGCGGCGCAACGAAGAACTTTCTTTGCTCGTCGATATTTTCAACGATTCATGGAGTCGGAACTGGGGTTTTTCACCGTTGTCGGAAGCCGAGGTCGAAAGCCTGCTGGGCGGCTTCAGCCGCTTTATCCGGGGCCATTTTGCGCGGTTTGTCATGCTCGATGGCGAACCGGTGGGGTTCATGGGCTTTTTGCCCAATTACAACGAAGCCATCCAGACGTTCGGCGGCAAGCTGCTTCCGTTCAATTGGGCGCGGCTGCTCTACAGGTTGGTCGCCGATCGGTTTTCTTCCGGGCGCGTGGTCATTCTGGGAATTCGCAAGGCGGTCCAGGATACGCCCCTTGCCGGCGCCATTACCGCTGTGCTCCTCGACGAAACACGTTTGGAAGCCGGCAAAAAATACAAATGGGTTGAAATGGGCTGGGTGTTGGAAACCAACACGCCGATGATCAAGATATGTGAATGGTCGGCCGGGCCGCCGGCAAAGCGCTACCGAATCTACGGCCGCGCCCTCTGAGAGGAATGTCGATCCATGGCCGATCGCAAAGTCATCCTCGTCACCGGCGCTTCGTCCGGCATTGGACTGGCTTGCGCGCGGGCGTTGCATGACCGGGGACACGTTGTTTTCGGCTCTTCCCGCAAGCCCGCAAACAATGCGGCCCCATGGCATATGCTTGAACTCGACGTCACCAGCGAGGAGTCCGCCGCGCGCGCCATCGCTACGATCGTCGCCGGACACGGCCGCCTCGACGTGCTCGTCAACAACGCGGGGATCGTCTACGCGGGCGCCGTCGAGGATACGTCCATCGCCGAGGCGCAGGCCCAGTTCGATACGAACTTCTTCGGGACATTGCGGATGTGCAGGGCCGCGCTGCCGCACATGCGCGCGCAGAAATCCGGGCTCATTGTCAATGTGAGTTCGCTCGCGGGCCTGCTCGGCCTGCCGTTTCAGGGGCTCTACAGCGCCAGCAAATTCGCGTTGGAGGGATTGAGCGAATCCCTGCGCATGGAAGTCGCGGGTTTCGGCGTCGAAGTTGTTTTGCTCGAGCCCGGCGACGTCGCCA
>JANYDZ010000195.1 GCA_025363375.1 Hyphomicrobiales bacterium | reverse complement strand
GGACTTGCCGCCGCCGGAAACGCCGGTGATGCAGGTGAACAGGCCCAGCGGAATTTCCGCCGTGACGTTTTTAAGATTGTTGCCGCGCGCGCCCACAACCTTCAACTTGCGCCCCGGTTGAACTTTCCGGCGGGCGCGCGGCACCATCACGGATTTGCGGCCCGCGAGATAATCGCCGGTGAGGGATTTGGGATTGGCGATGACCTCCCGCGGCGTACCCTGCGCGACAATATGACCGCCGTGAACGCCGGCGCCGGGTCCCACGTCCACCACATGATCGGCGGTCAAGATCGCGTCCTCGTCGTGTTCCACCACGATGACGGTGTTGCCGAGATCGCGCAGCCGCCGCAGCGTCTCCAGCAGCCGCGCGTTGTCGCGTTGATGCAGGCCGATGGAGGGCTCGTCGAGCACATAGAGCACGCCGGTCAGACCCGAACCGATCTGCGAGGCGAGGCGTATGCGCTGGCTTTCGCCGCCCGAAAGCGTGCCGGACGCGCGCGCCAGCGTCAGATATTCAAGGCCGACATCGTGCAGAAAAATCAACCGCTCGCGGATTTCCTTCAAAATGCGCGCGGCGATCTCGTTGCGCTTCTTGTCGAGCTTTGCGGGCAGTTCCGTCGCCCAGACGACGGCGTGCTTCACCGACAATTCCGAAATCTGGCCGAGATGACGGCCGTCGATTTTCACCGCAAGCGCTTCAGGCTTGAGCCGATAGCCGGCGCACGCCGCGCAAGGGGTGGCGGCCATGAAACGGGAGATTTCCTCGCGCGCCCATTCGCTCTCGGTCTCGATGTAACGGCGTTCCAGATTTTTCACGACGCCTTCAAACGGCTTCTTCACGTCGTAGGCGCGCAAGCCGTCGTCATAGGAAAAGCGGATGTCTTCCGCTCCCGAGCCGCCCAGGATCGCGTCGCGCGCTTGTTTCGGCAGATTGTCCCAGGCTTCGTCGAGTCTGAATTTGTAGTGCTTCCCGAGGGCTTCCAGCGTTTGCAAATAATACGGCGAAGTCGATTTTGCCCAAGGCGCCACCGCGCCCTTGCGCAGGGTCAACTTGCCGTCGGGCACGACGAGTTCCGCGTCGACCTTTTGTTCGGAGCCCAGACCGCTGCACGTCGGGCAGGCGCCGAAGGGATTGTTGAACGAGAACAGGCGCGGCTCGATTTCCGCAATCGTGAAGCCGGAGACGGGACAGGCGAACTTCCGCGAAAACATGATGCGCCGGGCCTCGCCCCCGGCGTCCTTCTCGTCGGCGTATTCGATCACCGCGATTCCGTCGGCGAGTTCAAGCGCGGTTTCAAAACTTTCGGCCAGCCGCGCCGCGATATCCGCGCGCACAACGACGCGGTCGACGACCACGTCGATATCGTGCTTGAACTTCTTGTCGAGAACCGGCGCTTCGGCGATCTCGCAATATTTGCCGTCGATTTTCAGGCGCTGAAAACCCTTCTTCATATAGTCGGCGATTTCCTTGCGGTACTCGCCCTTGCGCCCGCGGATCACGGGCGCGAGCAGGAACAGGCGCGTGCGCTCCGGCAGGGCCAGCACCCGGTCCACCATCTGCTGCACGGTCTGGCTCTCGATCGGCAATCCCGTCGCCGGCGAATAGGGAACGCCGACGCGCGCCCAAAGCAGGCGCATGTAGTCGTGGATCTCGGTCACCGTGCCGACGGTCGAGCGCGGGTTTTTCGATGTCGTTTTCTGCTCGATGGAGATGGCGGGAGACAGCCCGTCGATCTGATCGACATCGGGTTTCTGCATCATTTCGAGAAACTGACGCGCGTAGGCGGAGAGCGATTCCACGTAACGCCGCTGCCCCTCGGCGTAAATGGTGTCGAAGGCCAGCGAGGATTTTCCCGAACCCGACAGGCCCGTGAAAACCACCAGCTTGTCGCGCGGAATCGTCAGATCGACGTTTTTCAGGTTGTGCTCGCGCGCGCCGCGAACGGAAATGACGCGCTGGTCGGGCGCGCGCCCGGCGAAGGGCAGGGTGGGGGCGGGGGCCTGTTTGTTCCCGTCTGACGGGGATTTTCGGACCCGAGCGGGGGCCTTGGGAGGAGCCATGGGACAGACTTTGCTGGAGCGGATTGATGGTAACTTAAGACTCGCAAGCCCTTTTGCCCACCCGCGAGCGAGTAATCCACAGGGCAGCGGTCGATTTTCGGGCAAACGCGTCCCGGAATCCCCGTCCACCGATTTTTGTCACCCTGTGACTCGCATGTGACGAAATGCTGTAGCGCGCGCGCCGACAATCTGTTTAAAGGAGGATAATCAAAAAGCCTGCACAGGCGGAAACGTTGGACGAAGGGGTGTCATGTCTGATCAAACACATTCGGGGCGGGGCGGCGCCAAGGGCGTTCTGCGGTCCTCGCAGGATTTCGCCGCGGGCCTGTTCCTGATCTTTATCGCGCTGTTCGCGCTGTACCTCGGCTGGAAACTGCCGATGGGGACCCTGCGGTCGATGGGCCCGGGCATGTTGCCGATTTCCCTTGCCTTTATGGTGGGCGCCGGCGGCGCCGCGCTGGTGGCGATGTCGCTGACCACGGACGGCGAAAAGCTGACGCGCTGGTCGGTCCGCGGCCTGTTCTTCATTGTCGCCAGCATCCTTGTCTTCGCCTACACCGTTCAGACCATGGGCCTGATCGTCGCTGGGCCCGCCTCGATGCTGGTCGCCATGATGGCCTCCGAGGACATTAAATGGGTCGAGGGCATCATCTTCTGCGTGTTGATGACCGTGCTGTGTTCATTGATGTTCAAAACCCTGCTCGGCTTGCCGATCCCCATCAACAATCTGTGGTGAGCTGAGCCATGAGCGATCTCCTTGCAAATCTCTACCTGGGCTTCGGCGTCGCGCTGTCGCTGAAAAATCTTGGCCTGTGTTTCGTCGGCTGCATGGTCGGCACGCTGATCGGCGTGCTGCCCGGCGTCGGCCCGATCGCCACCATCGCCATGTTGCTGCCAATCACCTTCGGCATCGATCCCACCGGCGCCCTGATCATGCTCGCCGGCATTTATTACGGCGCGCAATACGGGGGTTCCACGACGTCCATTCTGGTGAACATTCCGGGCGAGGCGACTTCCGTCGTCACCTGTCTCGACGGTCACCAGATGGCGCGGCAGGGGCGGGCGGGCGTGGCGCTTGGCATAGCCGCCATTGGCTCCTTCTTCGCCGGCTGCGTCTCGACGATCTTCATCGCCGCCATCGGCGTGCCGCTTTCAAAAGTGGCGCAATTGTTCGGCCCCGCCGAATATTTCTCGCTGATGGTCATGGGCCTGGTTTTCGCCACGGTTCTGGCGCGCGGCTCGGTGCTGAAAGCCATCTGCATGATCCTGCTCGGTCTGCTGTTCGCCACCGTCGGCACCGATCTCGTCACCGGCCAGGAACGGCTGACGCTCGGCATTCAGGACCTTTCCGACGGCATCGATTTCGCGCCGATGGCCATGGGCATGTTTGGCTTCGCCGAAATCATCAAGAACCTCGAGAACGTCGAAACGCGCGACGTTGTGCAGCAGAAAATCGGCCGCCTCATGCCGAATCTCGAGGAATACAAGCAGTCCGCCTGGCCGATTATCCGCGGCACTGTTGTCGGCGGAATTCTCGGCATTCTGCCGGGCAATGGCGCGGTACTGGGCCCGTTTGCGTCCTATACGCTGGAAAAAAAGCTGGCGAAGGATCCCTCGCGCTTCGGCAAGGGCGCCATTGAAGGCGTCGCGGGTCCCGAATCCGCCAACAACGCCGGCGCGCAGACGGCCTTCATTCCGCTGCTCACCCTTGGCATTCCTCCCAACGCGGTGATGGCGCTGATGGTCGGCGCCATGACCATTCACGGCATCGTGCCGGGCCCGCAGGTCATGACCAAGAACCCGGAATTGTTCTGGGGCATGGTCGCCTCCATGTGGGTGGGCAACGCCATGCTGGTGATCATCAACCTGCCGCTGATCGGCATGTGGGTGAGCCTGCTGAAAGTGCCTTACCGCCTGATGTTTCCGGCGATCGGCATTTTCTGCTGCATCGGCATCTATTCGATCAACAATTCCGTCAACGACGTGGTTTCGACCGCGGCCTTCTCGATCTTCGGCTACGCGCTGGTCAAGTTCGGCTTCGAGCCCGCGCCGATGTTGCTGGGCTTCGTGCTCGGCAAGCTGATGGAGGAAAAACTGCGCCAGGCGATGATTCTCTCGCGCGGCAGTTTCATGACATTCGTCGAGCGTCCGCTGTCGGCGGCGCTGCTCGCGGTGGCGTTGATCATGCTGATTGTCGCGGTGCTGCCCTCGATCCGGGCCAAGCGCGACGTGGTGTTTGTCGAGGATTAGCGACGCGGGGATTCGCGGCCGGGGCAAAGGACAGGATTTGCGATCCGTCGGGCTTTGGCGGGTCGCTTTTTGCGAGGCCGGCCCGGTAAACAAACCTGACCGCAGACCTGACTTTGCAAAAATTACGGACAAATCCGGGATTACGGAGGCATTCATGAAAAGGTTCATTGCCGCCATCGCAGCCGCGGGCGTCCTCTATTCTTTCGCGGCATCGGCCCAGACGTACCCGGTCAAATCCATCGTTATGATCGTGCCCTTCGCGGCTGGCGGTCCCACCGACATCATCGCCCGCTTTGTCGGCGATCACATGAGCCGCACGCTCGGCCAGCAGGTCGTCATCGAAAATGTGGTCGGCGCCGGCGGCACGACCGGCATCACCCGCGCCGCGACATCGCCGCCGGACGGCTACACGATCATGATGGGGCATATGGGCACGCATGGCGCAGCCCCTGCCCTCTATCCCGGCCTGAAGTACGATCCGACCGCCGTTGAGGCGGTCGGCATGGCGGCCTCGACGCCGATCCTCATCGTCGCAAAGAAGGATTTTCCGGCCAGGGACCTGAAGGAATTCATCGCCTACGCCAAAGCCAACGCGGGCAAGATCAATCAGGCGCACGCCGGCATCGGCGCGGTCTCGCAGATCACCTGCGCGCTGCTCAATTCGCAGCTTGGCATCAACCCCACCGCGGTTCCCTATTCGGGAACGGGGCCGGCTTTGAACGATCTCATGTCCGGTCAGATCGATTACATGTGCGATCAGATCGTCAATCTCGTCGAGCAGATCAAGGCCGGCAACATCCGCGCTTTTGGCATCGCCTCGCCGGCGCGTTCGCCCGCCTTGCCGGATGTGCCCACGACAATCGAGGGCGGCCTGCCCGAGTATCAGGTACAGGCCTGGAACGCGGTCTTCGCGCCGCACGGAACGCCAAAAGACATCGTGGCGAGGCTCAACGACGCCCTCGGCAAGGCGCTGGCCGACGACGTCACGCGCAATCGCCTGCTGGGTCTGGGCGCCGTTCTGCCGGGCAAGGCCGAGCAGACATCCGAAGCTCTGGCGGCCTTCGTCAAAGCCGAAGTCGCGCGCTGGAACGCCGCGCTACTAAAGAGATGACGCCAGAAGTCTTGCCTTCCGGCCGAGGCTGGTCCAGAAGACAAAAAATGGCAAAGGGCGCGGGTTAATCGCGCCTCCGCAGGGGGGAGACGCGCATGTCCGCTTCAAACGCTGCAATTTTACCCGTCCCCGCCGCAAAGCCCTGGTACGCCCAGCTCTACGTGCAGGTGCTGATCGCCATCGTTCTTGGCGGCCTTGTCGGCTGGCTTTTCCCCGACTTCGGCAAGAACGAATGGATCAAGGCGATGGGCGACGGTTTCGTCAAGCTCATCAAGATGATCATCGCGCCGATCATTTTTTGCACCGTGGTCTCCGGCATCGCGCATATCCAGGAGGCGGCCAAGGTCGGCCGCGTCGCGATCAAGGCGCTGTTTTATTTTGAAATCGTCTCCACCTTCGCGCTGGTGCTTGGTTTGGTCATCGGCAACATCGCGCGTCCCGGCGCGGGCTTTGGCGGCGGCCAGGGCAACGCCGCCGCGGTGAAGACCTATGTCGACCAGGCCGGCGGCATGAAGTCCGTCGATTTCGTCATGAACATTATTCCCGACAGCGTCGTCGGCGCCTTCGCCAAGGGCGATATTCTCCAGGTGCTGCTGTTCTCGATCCTGTTCGGCTTCTCGCTGATGGTGCTTGGCGAGCGCGGCCGCGTCGTGCGCACGCTCGTCGACGATGTCGCGCACGCGATGTTCGGCGTCATCGCGATCATCCTGAAAGCCGCGCCGATCGGGGCTTTCGGCGCCATGGCCTACACGATCGCCTTTTTCGGCCCGCGCGCCATTGGAAATCTCACCTTCCTGATCGCGACGTTCTACGTCACCTGCATTCTCTTCGTGTTGATTGTTCTTGGCGTCGTGGCGTGGATCGCCGGCTTCAGTATTCTGAAGTTCATCAGCTACATCAAGGCGGAACTTCTGATCGTGCTGGGCGCTTCCTCGTCGGAAGCCGCGCTGCCGCAACTGATGGAAAAACTCGAGCGGCTGGGCTGTTCGAAATCCGTCGTCGGTCTTGTCGTGCCCACCGGCTATTCCTTCAATCTCGACGGCACCAACATCTACATGACGCTCGCGACCCTGTTCATCGCGCAGGCGCTGGGCGTCGATCCCTCGTTGTGGGAGCAGATCGGCATTCTCGGCGTCGCCGTGATCTCGTCGAAGGGCGCGAGCGGCATTGCCGGCGCGGGCTTCATCACGCTGGCGGCGACGCTGGCCTCGGTGCGGCCGGAGCTGGTGCCGGGCATGGCTCTGGTTCTGGGCATCGACAAGTTCATGAGCGAATGCCGCGCCCTCACCAACATCACCGGCAACGGCGTCGCCTGCATCGTCGTCGCCTGGTGGGAGGGCGAACTTGACCGCGACAAATTGCGCCGCGGCCTCAATCAGGAAGTCGACGCCTCCGATATCGAGACCGGCGTCACCACGGGGTAAGCGACGCGCTGCGTGGAATTTCCGGTCTGGAGCAGATTCCTGTTTTAGGCACATTGTTATTTAAAGCACTTGCCAGCGGACATTGGACGCGCTAGAACATAAAGAGAACACAACTTCGTCCCGGCAATGCCTTTGCGTTGTGGACAAGTATTTCGCGCAGGCGCGCGGAATCCGGCGGCGGGGTAGGGTGGTTCTGGTTAGCGCCGGCGTCAGGCCGGTCCAGGTTCAGGAGCTTCATCATGGCCGGCAGCGTCAACAAGGTCATCCTCATCGGCAATCTCGGCCGCGATCCCGAAGTGCGGCGCTTCGCCAACGGCGGTCAGGTCGTCAGCTTTTCTCTGGCCACGACCGACAGCTGGAAGGACAAGAACACCGGCGAGCGCAAGGACAAGACCGAGTGGCATTCCATCCAGATTTTTGACGAGAACATCGGCAAGGTCGCCGAGCAATATCTGAAAAAGGGTTCCAAGGTCTATCTGCAGGGCTCGCTTCAGACCCGCGAGTTCACCGACAAGGACAACAACCAGCGGAAGGTCACGGAGATCGTGCTGCAGCGTTTCAACAGCGAGCTTACGCTGCTCGATGGTCGCCGCGAAGGCGGCGGCGCCAGCGACGACCGCGGCTCCTATTCGCAGGGCGGCGGCGACGACGGTTTTGGCCGCGCCTCGCCCATGGAGAAGCGTCCGGCGATGGCCGGCGCCAGCCGCTCCGGCGCGCCGATGAACGACGATATTCCGTTCTGAGCGCGCGCGCGCTGAAAAGCGTTCGTGGATAGAATATAAGGCATTGATTTTTCTGGCCTATTTATGGCCGATCCTGGCTTGACTCATTAGCCTTCCCGACGGGAATCAGATAGATTCCCATGCTCATCTTGAGTCGCGGGATACGCACACTTGGCAGACGAACCTAACCAACCCGCGCCGGCATCCGGCTCCGATATCCGCTCGGTCTCCATCACCGACGAGATGAAGCGCTCCTACCTCGATTACGCCATGAGCGTCATCGTCAGCCGCGCCTTGCCCGACGTGCGCGACGGGTTGAAGCCGGTGCATCGCCGCATTCTCTTCTCGATGAACGAGAACGGCTACACGCCCGACAAGGCCTATCGCAAGTCGGCGCGCGTCGTCGGCGACGTCATCGGCAAATATCATCCGCACGGCGATCTCTCGATTTACGACGCGCTGGTGCGCATGGCGCAGCCGTTCTCCATGCGCCTGCGGCTGATCGATGGACAGGGCAATTTCGGCTCCGTCGACGGCGATCCGCCGGCGGCCATGCGCTACACCGAATGCCGCCTCGAAAAAGCGACAATGTCGCTGCTTGAGGACATCGATCAGGACACCGTTGATTTCCAGCCGAACTACGACGGCAGCGAGCGTGAACCCGTCGTCCTGCCCGCGAAATTTCCCAATCTTCTCGTCAACGGCGCCGGCGGCATCGCCGTCGGCATGGCGACGAACATCCCGCCGCACAATCTCGGCGAGATCATCGACGCCGTGACGGCGATGATGGACAAGCCCGACATCGCCATCGACGACCTGATCGCCATTGTCCCCGGCCCGGATTTCCCGACCGGCGGCACGATCCTTGGCCGCGGCGGCGCGCGGCTCGCCTACCACACGGGGCGCGGTTCGGTTCTCGTGCGCGCGAAGTCCAGCATCGAGCAGATCCGCAAGGACCGCGACGCCATTATCGTTCACGAAATTCCCTATCAGGTGAACAAAGCGACCCTGCTGGAGAAGATCGGCGAACTTATCCGCGAAAAACGCATCGAGGGCATTTCCGATCTGCGCGACGAGTCCGACCGCGACGGCATGCGCATGGTCATCGAGATCAAACGCGACGCGGTCGCCGACGTCGTGCTCAACCAGCTCTACCGCTACACGCAGATGCAGAACGCTTTCAGCTGCAACATGATCGCGCTGAACGGCGGCCGGCCGGAACTGCTGAACCTGAAGGATTTCCTCAAGGCCTTCATCGACTTCCGCGAGGAAGTCGTGACGCGCCGCGTCAAATTCCTGCTCAACAAGGCGCGCGACAGCGCCCATATTCAGGTGGGCCTCGCGATCGCGGTGGCGAATATCGACGAAGTCATCCGGCTGATTCGCACATCGCCCGACACGGCGACCGCGCGCGAATCCCTGATGGGCCGCGACTGGCCGGCGCACGACATGGCGCCGCTGATCGAGCTCATCGACGATCCCCTGCACAAGATCAACGCGGACGGGACCTACCGCCTGTCGGATGCGCAGGCGCGCGCGATTCTTGAACTGCGCCTGGCGCGCCTGACCGCGCTCGGCCGCGACGAGATCGCCGAAGCCCTCAATAAATTCGCGGCCGAGATCGCCGACTATCTCGACATCCTGCGGTCCCGCGAGCGGGTCTTCAACATTATCAAGAGCGAACTCGCCGAGATCAAAAAGAGCTTTGCGACGCCGCGCAAGACCATGATCGCCGAAAGCGATTTCGACATGGAGGACGAGGACCTCATCCAGCGCGAGGACATGGTCGTCACAGTCAGTCACGCCGGCTACGTCAAGCGCGTGCCGCTCTCGACCTACCGCGCCCAGCGCCGCGGCGGCAAGGGCCGCTCGGGCATGGCCACGCGCGAAGAGGACTTTGTCGCAAGGTTGTTCGTGGCCTCGACCCATCAGCCCGTGCTGTTTTTCTCTTCGAAGGGGCAGGCCTACAAGGAGAAGGTATGGCGGCTGCCGCTCGGCAGTCCGACGTCGCCCGGCCGCTTCCTGAAAAACATTCTCCCGCTCGAAGAGGGCGAGCGCATCACGACGATCATGCCGCTGCCGGAGGACGAGGCGGCGTGGGAAAATCTCGACGTGATGTTCGCGACGACGCGCGGCACCGTCAGGCGCAACAAGCTGTCGGATTTCAGCCAGGTGAACCGGGCCGGCAAAATCGCCATGAAGTGCGACGAGGGCGAGGGCATCGTCGATGTCCAGCTCTGCAATCAGGCCGACAATGTGCTGCTCACGACGGCGCGGGGCCAATGCATCCGCTTCGCCGTGGATGAAGTGCGCGTCTTCAAGGGCCGCGATTCCATGGGCGTGCGCGGCGTTTCGCTCGCCGACGGCGACAACGTCATTTCACTGGCGATCCTGCGCAACATGGACGCCAAACCGGAGGAACGCGCCGCCTATCTCAAGATGGCGCGCGCCGTCATGGGCGAGGCCAGCGCGGACGAGCCCGCCGACGACGCGACGGAAACCGAAGACGGCGCGGAGGCGGGCGTCGCGCCCGACAGTCTCTCGCAGGAGCGTTATTCGCAAATGTCCGCGGCCGAGCAGTTCATTCTCACCGTCTCCGACAAGGGCTACGGCAAACGAACGTCGTCTTACGAATACCGCATCACGGGCCGCGGCGGCAAAGGCATCCTCGCCATGACCGTCAACGCGCGCAACGGCAATCTCATTGCCTCTTTCCCCGTCGAACACGGCGATGAAATCATGCTCGTCACCGACGGCGGTCAGCTCATCCGCTGTCCCGTCGAAGGCATCCGCGCCGTCGGACGCAATTCGCAGGGCGTGATCATCTTCCGGACGGACGCCGACGAACGCGTCGTGTCCGTCGAGCGCATCGGCGATGAAGGCGGCCATGAAAATTCGGACGACAACGGCGACGCGGGCGAGGGCGGCGGAGACGCCGCCTGATGTCGGCGCAAAAGGACATCGATCTCGTCATCTTCGATTGCGACGGCGTGCTCATCAATTCCGAGGAGATCGCCAGCGCCGTCTGCGTGGAGGCGCTCGCCGAACTGGGGCTGCGCCTGACCTTGCAACAATACGCGTCGCGCTATTCGGGCCGTCCCGTCGCCGACGCGTGGCGGCTGGTCGAGGCCGATCACGGCAAGCCGCTGCCAACCGGATTCCGCGAGAAGGTCGACACGGAGGTTTTGCGGCGTTTTTCGCTCTCTCTGGAGCCCATCGACGGCGTCGTGGACATGCTCAAGGGGCTGCGACTGCCGCGTTGCGTGGCGTCCTCGACAACCTTGCCATTGTTGAAGGGCAATCTTGCGCAGGTCGGTCTGGCCGGGTTTTTCGATCCTTCGGTCTTCTCGGTCTCGCAGGTCAAACGCGGCAAACCCGCGCCCGATGTGTTCCTCTTCGCGGCCTCGCAGATGGGCGCTGACCCGCATCGCTGCCTCGTCATCGAGGATTCCGCCGCTGGAGTAACGGCCGCGCGCAGAGCCGGCATGCGCGCCATTGGTTTTTCGGGCGGCGGCCACACGGCGCCCGATCACGCGGAAAAGCTGACCGCGCAAGGCGCGTTCGCGGTTGTCCACGCCATGCGGGAACTTGCAACGCTGCTGGGCTGAGCCGAAGTCGCGGCGCGACGACGAATGGCCCGCCGCCGAACATACAGGCCGCCGCGCATCGCTGCGACACGGGCTTGCCGCAGGCGCCACCGGCGGGGACGCCTCCATGCGCGGCTTCACGTTCGCGCGACGGGGCCGGCGCGGGCCCTATGCCCGCGGCCGCGATGCCGCTAGACTCGCGCGTGGACGGCGGCAAACCCGCCGCCAGTTACCCAAGGGAGGAATTTATGAAAGCCATCATCGCGCTCGCCGCCAGCGCGGCCACCATCTGCCTGTCGGGACAGGCGTTCGCCCAGTCAGCCCTCGTCGCGCAGAAAAACATCTCGCTCGACGCGGCGTTGCAGGCCGCCACGACAGCGCTCGAGACCTGTCGCAAGAACGGCTTCAAGGTCACAGTCACCGTGCTCGACCGGTCGGGCCGCACCCGCGTCGTGCTGCATGACGACAACGTCAGCCCGCACACGATCGAGAATTCCTTTCGCAAGGCTTATACGGCGGTGACCTTCCGCGTGGCCTCCGGCGAAATCGGCAAGCGCATGGCGGCCAATCCCGGCGCGCCCGCGCCGCAGATGCTGCTCGCCAACGTGACTTCGGCCGAAGGCGCGCTGCCCATCAAGGCGGGCGACGACATTGTCGGCTCCATCGGGGTTTCAGGCGCGCCGGGCGGCGACAAGGACGCGGCCTGCTCGCAGTCCGGCATCGACAAGATCGCCGCGGGTTTGAAATAGGCGGGGAACGCGGCTCGGCGGGAGCAGAGCCGCGATTTTCGCGCGCCGTCGCATTATCGTTCGCGAGCATCGCCGCATCGCAAAGCGCGGGCGGCTGAACCTCGGCCCTATGTTGCGGGGACTGACAAAGATAAGGGTTGGTATTTATACATTGACCCATTGTCTCGGGAGCATCAGGCGGCTGCTTGTCGCGGCGGTTTCTCCCGCATCGTCACGGCAGACACGCCGGACCCCTCGCCCGCTCCCCCCTTTTGCGCCAATTGCGACTCGCGCCGCGCGGCGATAGACAGAGGCCATGCCCGCCATCGCGCTCTACACCGGCTCCTTTGATCCCGTCACCTACGGCCATCTCGATGTGCTGCGGGCCGGCGCCGGCTTTTGCGGCAAGATCATCGTGGGCATCGGCGCCCATCCGGGCAAAGCGCCGCTGTTTTCCGTGGCGGAAAAAACCGAACTCATCGCGCTTTGCACGAAGGATATCGCCGCCAGGGCCGGCTGCGGGATCGAGGTCGCCACTTTCGACGGGCTCGCCGTCGACGCCGCGAAAAAGCTTGGCGCCAACATTCTGCTGCGCGGTCTGCGCGATGGAACCGATCTTGATTATGAAATGCAGATGGCCGGCATGAACAGCGCCATGGCGCCCGACGTCCAGACCATTTTCATGCCGGCCTCGCCCGAGGTTCGCCACATTACCGCGACATTGGTGCGCCAGATCGCCGCCATGGGCGGCAATGTCTCGTCCTTTGTTCCGCGCGAAGTGGCGCGGGCGCTGAAAGCCAAATTCAGGAAAGCCGCGAAATAATTTGCGCAGAAACTTCCAACCCGCACGAAAAGGACAGATCATGACCATCGACCGCCGCCGTTTCACGTTCGCAGGATCGCTCGCCGCAACGGGCCTCGCCACAAGCGCGTTGGCGCAGGGCGCGGACGCGGACACGCTTTATCTCGAACTCAAGAGCGGACGCGTCACGATCAAGTTGCGGCCCGATCTTGCGCCCAAACATGTGGCGCAGATCAAGACCTTGACGAAGTCCGGCTTCTACAATGGCGCGCCGTTCCACCGCGTCATCGACAAATTCATGGCGCAAACCGGCGATTCGAAGAACAAGAACGGCACCGGCGGCTCCGACCTGCCCAACATCCCCGCCGAATTCACCCCGACCCCGTTCAAGCGCGGCACGCTTGGGATGGCGCGTTCGCAGTCGCCGGATTCCGCCAACAGCCAGTTCTTCATCTGCTTCGGCGACGCGGCGTTTCTCAACGGCAATTACACCGTATTTGGCGAAGTGACCTCGGGCATGGATCTGGTCGACAAGATCAAGCGGGGCGAACCCGTGCAGAATCCCGATGTCGTCGTCCGCATGGTCATGGCCGCGGACGCGAAATGAAACCGGCGCTGCCGCTGGCGCTCGCCTGCGCGATCTGCGCGGGCCACGCGCAGGCGGCCAACGCGCGCTGGCCGGAAGACTGGCGCAGACAGGAACACTGGCGCAAACGCAGCCACGCTCCGCCCTTGCCGCATCCCGAATTTCTGCATCCCGAATTCCTGTATCCGCAAGTATTGCCGCCTTATGGGTCGGGCTTTGTCCTGACGGCGACGAAAACGCGCGAAGCGGGCGAGAACATGGCGGTCGCGCGTCCCCGCGAGGTCGCCGAACGGATCGCCGAATGCTGGCATCCACCGGCCTCGTCCACGCCCGGCGAAATCACTCTGCGCCTGCAATTTTCCGCGCGCGGCGATGTCATAGGCCAGCCCAGGATCACCTATGTGAAGGCGGGCGCCGGCGCGGCTTCGCGCGCGGAACTCTCGGCGTCGATCATGACCGCGCTGCAAAGCTGCGCGCCGCTCAGGTTTACCGGCTCGCTTGGGCGGGCTATAGCGGGCTATCCCTTTGCCATCCGACTCATCGCGGCGGCCCCGGATCATTAACCAAACAGGAGACCGAAATGGCGGAAGCCGGCAATACCTTGACCCTTGAGACCACCAAAGGCCCGGTGGTCATCAAAATGCGCCCGGACCTGGCGCCCGGCCACGTCGCGCATATCTCGAAGCTCGTTGGCGAGGGCTTTTACGACGGCATCGTGTTCCACCGCGTCATCGAAGGCTTCATGGCGCAGACCGGCTGCCCCCAAGGCACGGGCACCGGCGGTTCGAAATATCCCAACATCAAGGCCGAGTTCAACAGCGAGCCGCATGTGCGCGGCACCTGCTCGATGGCGCGCTCGTCGATGCCAGACAGCGCCAATTCGCAATTCTTCATCTGCTTTGGCGAATCCAGCTTTCTCAACAAGCAATATACGGTTTGGGGCGAAGTGACCTCGGGCATGGAGAACGTCGACAAGATCAAGCGCGGCGAACCCGTGCGCGAGCCCGACAAGATCGTTGCCGCGAAAATGAGCTGAAGCGAAGGGGCGGGCAGGGAAGTTGACGGCGGCGCGCTCGCGGCGTTCTGTTGCGGCATTCTCTTGCATTCCCTCCCCGCCGTTCGCCCCATGCGCGTCGACCTCTTCGATTTCGAACTTCCAGAAGACCGCATCGCGCTGCGGCCTGCGGAACCGCGCGACGCGGCGCGCCTGCTCGTCATTCCCCGGAGCGGCGCGTTGCAGGATCGGGGCGTGCGCGACCTGCCGGAATTTCTGCGCCCCGGCGACGCGCTCGTCGTCAACGACACGCGCGTGATCCCGGCGCGCCTTTCGGGTTCGCGCGCGCGCGAGCAAACCGTGGCGCGCATCGAGGTCACCCTGCACAAGCGCGAAGGCGAAGACCGCTGGCGGGCCTTCGCGCGCCCGGCGAAAAAACTCAGGATCGGCGACCGCATCCGGTTCGGCGAGGCCTCTGAAAGCGCGGCCTGTCTGCTCGGCGCGCTCGACGCCGAAGTGCTCGAAAAAGACGAAGGCGAAATCCTCCTCGGGTTCGCCTTCACGGGCGCCGCGCTCGACGAGGCCGTCGAACGTCACGGCCAGATGCCCTTGCCGCCCTATATCGCGTCAAAACGCGGGCAGGACGCGCGCGACGCGCGGGACTACCAGACCCTGTTCGCCGACAAAAAGGGCGCTGTCGCCGCGCCGACGGCGAGCCTGCATTTCACGCCGGCGCTGATCGGCGCCATTGAAGCGCGCGGCGTGAAAATTCACCGTGTCACCCTGCATGTCGGCGCGGGCACCTTTCTGCCGGTGAAAGCCGAGGACACCGTGGATCACCGCATGCACGCGGAATTCGGGATCGTTTCCCCCGAAATCGCCGCTTCGCTGAATGAAACCCGCGCGCGCGGAGGCCGCGTCGCCGCCGCCGGCACGACCAGCCTGCGCATACTCGAAAGCGCCACGGGCGCGGACGGAGCGACGCGCGCCTTCAGCGGCGACACCTCGATTTTCATCACGCCCGGTTATCGTTTTCGCGCGGTGGACATTCTGCTCACGAACTTTCATTTGCCGCGTTCGACCCTGTTCATGCTTGCCGCGGCGTTTTGCGGACTGGAGCCCTTGAAGGCGGCTTACGCGCACGCCATCGCGCAACGCTATCGCTTCTACAGCTATGGCGACGCCTGCCTGCTGGCGCGCAACGACGGCGGGGCGCCATGAGCGAGGCTGAAATCATCGACGTCCGGATTCTCGCCCATTGGATCGATGACCCCACGGAAAGCCCGATCAGCATCGACGCGCGCGTCAACGCGCCGGCAAAACGCATCATCGGAAAATGGACGATTTTTGGCGCGACCTGCATGGACACGCGGCAGTGCCGCCCCTTTGCGCTCGACGCCGACGGCGCCATGGATTTCGGCGCAGGACGCGGCGAGAACGAGCGCTATTGGCGCACCGATGTGCGGCTATGCGAGATTGCGGTGGGCGCGACGTTCAAAGTCGTCTGGACGGGCGGCGACGAGGGGAGCTACGTTATCGACAAGGTGGCGCGGCTGGGGAGCAAGGGCGGGTAGGGGGCGGCGAAACCGCAACGCGCGTCCAGTGTTCCCGAGAGGAGGGATCTCTGCTGCCGCGGCGCTCATGGGAACCGCTTCGGCGCCGCTCCATTCCGGATTGATGTGTCAATCCAGGCTTAAACCTTTTGATCGCGCCGCTTCTTGCGCCGTCGGTATCATATCATGATACATGCGGCAGCTTGCGTGATCAGCAAATTTCAGGAAACCACGCCTTGACCGCGCCTTTCGCCTTCCGCCTCCACGCCACCGACGGCGCCGCCCGCACGGGCGAAATCTCCACGCCGCGCGGAAAGATACGCACGCCCGCTTTCATGCCCGTGGGCACGGCGGCGACGGTGAAGGCCATGTATCCCGAACAGGTCAAAACGCTGGGCGCCGACATCGTTCTTGGCAATACCTATCACCTCATGCTGCGACCCGGCGCCGAGCGCGTCGCGGAACTCGGCGGGTTGCACAAATTCATGAACTGGCCGCACCCCGTTCTCACGGATTCCGGCGGCTTTCAGGTGATGTCGCTGGCAAAGCTGCGCAAGCTCGATGAAAACGGCGTCGCCTTCCAGTCGCACATCGACGGCTCGCGCCACGTGCTGACGCCCGAACGCTCGATGGAAATTCAGGGCTTGCTTGGCTCGGATATCCAGATGCAATTCGATGAATGCGTGAAATTGCCTTGCGCGGACGCGGAGGCCGAGCGCGCCATGCGCCTGTCGCTGCGCTGGGCGGAGCGCTCGCGCAAAGCCTTTGGCGGGGAAGCGGGCAGGGCGGTGTTTGGAATCGTGCAGGGCGGGGCTGTCGCGCCGCTGCGCATCGAGAGCGCGAAAGCCCTCGTCGACATGGATTTTCACGGCTATTCCATCGGCGGACTGGCTGTGGGCGAACCCCAGGACGTCATGCTGGCGATGCTGGAAATCGTCACGCCGCATTTGCCGGAGGGCAAACCGCGCTATCTCATGGGTGTCGGCTCGCCCGACGACCTCCTGCAATCGGTGGCGCGCGGCGTGGATATGTTTGATTGCGTCATGCCGACCCGGGCGGGGCGGCACGGCCTCGCCTATACGCGTTTTGGCAAGGTCAACCTGCGCAACGCCAGACACGCCAACGACCCGCGCCCGCTTGATCCGGATTCATCGTGTCCGGCGGCGCGCGATTATTCCCGCGCCTACCTGCATCACCTCGTCAAGTCAGGCGAGATCCTCGCCATGATGCTGCTGACCTGGGCGAACCTCGCCTATTATCAGGAGTTGATGGCCGCGATGCGGGCGGCAATCGCCGCGCGGGCGTTCGCGGCCTTCCGGCAACAGGCGATTGCGGATTGGGCGCGGGAAAAAAACGGGGATTGATACGAAGCCGGGACTGAAACGAAAAAGGCAAGGCCGGTCCGGAGGGACCTAACCTTGCCTGACAGTCTTCCCTGCCTCGATCGGACCTGATTTTTACTGGATGAGCACAGACTCGCGCGTTCACGGCCAGGGCTTCCAATCAGGTCCAGGTTCCTCCCGCGACTTGGATTGCAGCGCATAGCCGGCATTTTCGCCGGTCGCGGCCCCCTTTTTAGGTGGCGGAAATACCTTAGGCCCCGAAAATTCCCTTGTCACGCCTTTTTCACAAGGTGTCGTAAATTATCGCAATTTCCAGAATGATGCCGTTATTTTGCCCGCCGCGGCCTTCATACAGCATGATGGCGCGGCTTGTTCCGCGTCGCGTTACCTGTTGTAAACAGTGCATCCCGCCTGGCCGCGCGGGCAGATTCGCGGCTGCGACTTCGGAACTAAAATGCGCCTTTCCCGCTATTTTCTGCCCATTCTGCGCGAGACGCCGAAAGAGGCTGAAATTGTCTCGCACCGCTTGATGCTGCGCGCCGGCATGATCCGGCAGGAATCCGCCGGCATTTACGCCTGGCTGCCGCTCGGGCTGCGGGTGCTCAACAAGATCAACGCCATCGTGCGCGAAGAACAGAACCGGGCAGGGGCTGTCGAGCTGCTGATGCCGGTCATCCAGTCCGCCGATCTCTGGCGTGAATCCGGCCGCTATGACGATTACGGCAAAGAGATGCTGCGCATCACCGATCGCCACGAGCGCGAAATGCTGTTTGGACCGACCAACGAAGAGATGATTACAGAAATTTTCCGCGCCTATGTGCGCTCCTACAAGGACCTGCCGCTGAACCTCTATCACATCCAGTGGAAGTTCCGCGACGAGGTGCGCCCGCGCTTCGGCGTCATGCGCTCGCGCGAATTCCTGATGAAGGACGCGTATTCCTTCGATCTCGACGCCGAAGGCGCGCGCCATTCCTACAACAGGATGTTCACCGCCTATCTCAGGATTTTCGCGCGGCTCGGCCTGAAAGCCATCCCGATGCGCGCCGACACCGGGCCCATCGGCGGCAACCTCAGCCACGAGTTCATCATTCTGGCCTCGACCGGCGAAAGCGAAGTTTTCTGCCACAAGGATTTCGTCGGCATGGAGACGCCGCCGGAGAACATCGATTTTGACGACCGCGCCACGATGCAGGGCGTCTTCGACAAATGGACGAGCCTCTACGCGGCGACGGACGAGATGCACGACATGGCGGCCTTCGAGGTTTTGCCGGAGGCGGACCGCGTTTCCGCGCGCGGCATCGAGGTCGGCCACATCTTCTACTTCGGCGCGAAATATTCCGAAGCCATGAAGGCCGTCGTCAACGGCCCCGACGGCAAGGAGGTCCACGTGCAGATGGGCTCCTACGGCATCGGCCCTTCGCGGCTGGCGGCGGCCCTGATCGAAGCCAGCCACGATGAAGCCGGCATCATCTGGCCGGACGCGGTCGCCCCTTTCAATGTCGGCATCGCCAATCTGAAAGTCGGCGACAGGGCTGTGGACGGCGCCTGCGAGGACATCCACGCGCGTCTGGAGAAAGCCGGGCTCGACGTGCTCTACGACGACCGCGACGAGCGCCCCGGCGCCAAATTCGCGACGATGGATCTCATCGGCCTGCCCAGCCAGATCATCGTCGGTCCCAAGGGTCTCGCCGAGGGCAGAATCGAATTGAAAAACCGCCGCACAGGCGCGCGGGAAAATCTGTCCCCTGACGAAGCCGTCAACAGACTAACGGCGCGCGCATGAGCGACGCCGCCGTTGATCACGCGCGGGCGCAAGGCGCCGGCGAGCCCACGGGGACGCGCGCCTTCTCCGCGTTCGAGTGGATGATCGCGCTGCGCTACCTGCGCGCGCGCCGCGCCCAGGGATTCGTTTCGGTCATCGCGGGTTTTTCGTTTCTCGGCATCCTGCTGGGCGTGGCGACGCTGATCGTCGTCATGTCCGTCATGAACGGCTTTCACATCGAGCTCATGAACAAGATCGTAGGCATCAACGGCCACGTGTTCCTGCAGGGCGTCGAGACCCCGTTGACGGACTACGAGGAAGTCGCCGAACGCGTCAAAAAAGTGCCGGGCGTCACGCTCGCCATTCCCATGGTCGAGAGCGCCGCCGGCGTATCCTCGCAATTCCATCAATCCGGGGCGCTGGCGCGCGGCATTCGCGGAGCCGACATCAAGAACGTGCCGGGCATCGCGGGCAACGTGCTCGCCGGCACGCTTGAGGGTTTCGACAACGCGGAGGGCGTCGCCATCGGCAAGAAGATGGCCGAAACCCTCGGCGTCGGCGTCGGCGACGCTATTTCCCTCATGACCGCGCGCGGCGCGTCCAGTCCATTCGGCATGTTGCCGCGCATCAAGGCCTATACGGTCGTCGCGGTCTTCCAGATCGGCGTCACCGAATTCGACGGCATTTTCGTCTACATGCCCATGGAGGAGGCGATGGCCTTCTTCAACAGGGATGGCGAAGCCAGCGTCATCGAGGCCTTCGTCAAGGATCCCGACGACATGGATAAAATGCGCGGCCGGCTCGAGGAAGCCGTCAAGCGTCCGATGATCATGACCGACTGGCGCCAGCGCAACCGCTCCTTCTTCGAGGCGCTGAAAATCGAACGCTCGGTGATGTTCATGATCCTCACCCTCATCGTGCTTGTCGCCGCGCTCAACATCATTTCCGGCCTCACCATGCTGGTGAAGGACAAGGGCCGCGACATTGCGATCCTGCGCACCATGGGCGCCACGCGCGGCGCCGTCATGCGCGTGTTTTTGCTCACGGGCTCGGCCATCGGCGTCACCGGCACGCTGGCCGGCGTTCTCATCGGCCTGCTGGTCGCGCATAATCTGGAGAGCGTGCGTCAATCCATCAACAAGCTCTTTGGCATCAACGCC
>JANYDZ010000184.1 GCA_025363375.1 Hyphomicrobiales bacterium | reverse complement strand
TCGCCGGGGCGCGGGCGCAGGATTCCGTCGAACAATTCTATCGGGGCAAGAACATCAATCTCGTCATCGGCTCCAATGTCGGCGGCGGCTATGATTTCTATGGCCGGCTCGTGGGCCGCCATCTTGGCAAGTACATCCCGGGCAGGCCCAATATCGTGCCCTCCAACATGGCTGGCGCGGGCGGCAATACAGCCGCTTCCTATGTCTATTCCGTCGCGCCGCGCGATGGCACGGCGATTGCCGCGTCCTCGTCGGGCTCTCTGCTCGACGCGCTGATTGGCGACAAATCCATCGTGCGGCACGATCCCCTGAAATTCAATTATGTCGGCAGCGCCAATTCGGAGGTGTCCCTTTGCCTCGCGCGCAAGGATGCGGCGGTGCAAAAATTCGAGGACGCATTCTCGAAAGAAATCCTTATCGGCTCAAGCGGCGGCACAACGCGCGACCTGCCGATGGCGCTGAACAACGTGCTCGGCACAAAACTGAAACTCATCAGCGGCTATCCCGGCACGCGCGAAGTCATGCTCGCCATGGACAAGGGTGAAGTGCAGGGTCTTTGCGGCATCGGCTACACCAGCACAATTTCGCAAAAGCCGGAATGGTTCAAACCGGATTCGCCGGTGCGCGTGCTGGCGCAGGAGGCGATCAAAGGCCTGCCTGAACTTGACCGCGCCGGCGTGCCGCTGACCCTGAATTTCGCCAAAAGCGGAGAGGACCGCAAGATTCTCGAGATTATTTACGCGCAGCTAACCTTTACGCGTCCATTCATGATGGCGCCCGACGTGCCGGCGGAGCGTATCGAGGCCGTTCGCACGGCCTTCTTTCGGGCCCTGGCCGACCCTGAGCTGATCGCCGAAGGCGCAAAAATGAACCTCGTCATCGACGCCATGTCCGGCGCGGCTCTCGACAATATGATCCGGGGCCTCTACGCGCAACCGCCCGAGTTGATCGCGAAGGTGCGCAAAGCGCTTGCGCCGCCTTGATCCGTACGGAGATTGACCCTGCGGCGTCCGCGTGTTTCAACCCCGGTCACTGGCGTAGGCCGGCAATAAGGCCGGAACGGGCGCGCATCCCACGGGGAGGACATTATGAGCGACGTGATTACACTCGAAAACGTCAAGATTGAACGCGACGGCAAGACCACATTCATCATTCTCAACCGCCCCGAAAAGCGCAACGCCATGAGCCCGCAGCTGCACATAGATATGTGCGAAGCGCTTGACTGGGCCGAGGAAGACGATCAGACGCAGGTGGTGGTCATCACCGGCGCCGGCGGAAACTTCTGCGCCGGACAGGATTTGAAACTGTATTTCCGCGGCACCGAAGGCGATCCACGCGCGCGGGTGAAAGCGCGCCGCGCCGCGCATGAGTGGCGCTGGAACAAGCTCTCGCGCTTTCCCAAGGCCACAATCGCGATGGTTCATGGCTATTGCTTCGGCGGCGGTTTTACGCCGGTGATCGCCTGCGATTTCGCCATCGCCGCCGACGACGCCTCATTCGGCCTTTCCGAGGTCAACTGGGGCATCATTCCCGGCGGCCTCGTCGCCTGGGCTGTAACGCAAACCATGAATTATCGCGACGCCATCTATTATTCCGTCACCGGCGACCGTTTTACCGGCAAGGAAGCGGGCCAGATGAAATTCGTCAATAAATCCGTGCCGCTCGCCGACCTGCGCGCAACAACGATGGAACTGGCGCGCAAACTTGAAGCCAAGAGCCCCGCCGCCGTGCGTTACACAAAGGAAGCCGTGCGCTCTGTGCGCGGCATGTCGCAGGACCAAGCGCTCGACTATCTCAACTGCAAAAGCGATGCGCTGAAGTCCATGGACCCGGAAAAGGGCCGCGAAAAAGCAATGAAGATGTTTCTTGACGACAAAGTGTTCAAGCCCGGCCTCGGCGAGTTCAAACGCTGACGCTTTATCGTTCGAGCCGACAACAAAAATGCGCCGCGCGGCGGCAAGATGAAACAACGTTTCGCGCGGCGACCTTCACACCTGAGCAAATTGAGGCCAACATGGACAAACGGACCAACCTGTTCAAAGAAGTTTTCCGCTGAGGAGGGGACAATGCCCGCGGACGTCGTAATGACCGACAAACAGGCAAGCGCTCCTTCGGGCACGCTGATAAAAGGTTTGCTCAAAACGGGCGACAAACGCTGGCTCGCTCTTATCATCGGCGTTGTCCTGTGCGCGCTTGTGTTGCCGCCGCTGATATTCCTTGTCGAAGGCAGCGTCACCATGACAAGCGCGGGGGGCGTCACGCGCTTCACGCTCGAACGCTTCAGCGCCATCGTCAATCAGAAGGGATTTCTGGAAAGCACGGCGAACTCTTTCATCTTCGCTGTCGGGAGCGCTGTGCTGGCGTTGTTTCTCGGCGGAACCATCGCCTGGTTGGTGGAACGCACCAACACGCCGTTCAAACCGCTGGCCTATCTGACAACCATCATTTCCATGGGCACGCCTTATGTGCTTTACGTCAGCGCGTGGTTGCTGTTGCTGGCAAAATCCGGCCCTATCAACTCGTGGTATCGGCAGGTTACGGGCTCGAACGACGTTCTTATCAACGTCTACGGCCTGTTCGGGATGATCCTTGTTGAAGGGTTGCTATGGTCGCCGCTGGTGTTCCTGTTGCTGGGATCGACGCTGCGCAATTTCAATCCGGAGCTGGAGGAAGCCGCGCGCATGAGCGGAGCTGGAACCTGGAATACAATCCGCCGCATCACGCTTAAGCTGTCCATGCCGTCCGTCCTCGCATTGTCCATGCTGGTGTTCATTCGCGCCATCGAAGCTTTCGAGGTGCCGGCGCTTGTGGGATTGCCCGGCCGGGTGCACGTTCTGACAACCGACATATACGACACCATGCACCTGACGATGCCGCCGGATCTTGGCGCCGCGAGCTCGCTGTCCGTGCTGCTTTTGGTCGTCGTTTCGATTTTGCTGTATTTCTACGGAAAACTGACGAAGAACGCCGAAAAATACGCCACCATCACAGGAAAGAGCTACCGCCCGAATCAGCTGGATCTCGGCGTATGGCGCTATTTCGCCGGCGGTGTTCTCATTCTGAACTTCACGCTGCTTCTGATCCTGCCGGCGATCATCCTGATCTGGGCGTCACTGCTGCCGTTCTACACCACATTCAGTTGGGCGGCCTACGCGCGGATGACAACCATCAACTATGTGCATGTGTTCCAGTCGTCGCGTTATATTACGCTGTTGACGAATACATTTGTTATAGCCGTCGTCACCGCGACGGCTGTGATGTTTATCGCATCGTTGACCGCGTGGCTCACCGTGCGCAAAGCGCCGGGCGCCAAGATACTCGACCAGCTCGCAACGACGCCGCTGGTGTTTCCCGGCATAGTTCTCGGCGTGGGCGTCATGCAATTGTTTCTGAGCCTTCCAATCGGGGTATATGGCACGATCTGGATCATCGTCTGGGCCTTCATGATCAACTACATGCCATACGGCGTGCGCTATTCCTTCGCGGGCATGCTTCAGGTTCATCGCGAACTCGAAGAGGCGGCGGCCGTCTCCGGGGCGCGCCCGATCACCGGCTTTACGCGCGTTGTGCTGCCGCTCCTGTCGCCATCCCTGATCGCCGGCTGGTTGTTTATCTTCCTGCTGGCGACGCGCGTGCTGTCGCTGCCGGTGCTGCTCTCCGGGCCGAGTTCGCAAACCATGGCTGTCGCCATGTTCGATCTTTGGGGCAATGGGCAAGGGCCGGAACTTGCGGCGCTGGGGCTTTTGTGGAGCATCGCGATGACTTGTATCGCTGTGACTTTCTATTTCATCGCGCGACGATCGGGTGTTGGCATCCACGGGCAGCGCTAACGACAAGCTGGCTTGGGACGAGACCCTCATGTAGGTGTGGGCGCGCCCTGTAACCTGAGGAGTTCGTAGCATTGGCCGTCTCGCGCCGCGTCCTCGTTCCGTTGATCGTGGCCTGCGCGCTGTTCATGCAGAACCTCGATTCGACGGCGCTGGCGACGGCATTGCCCGCCATTGCCGAATCCCTTGGCGAAACGCCGCTGCGGCTGCATCTGGCCATCACCGTCTTCATGCTGTCGCTCGCGGCGTTCTTGCCGGTCAGCGGTTGGGTCGCCGATCGCTTTGGCGCGCGAACAATCTTTCGCTTCGCGATCCTTATTTTCACCTGCTCATCGATTGCGTGTGGGCTTTCGACAAGTTTTGAAATGTTGTTGATCGCGCGGGCCGTGCAAGGCGTCGGAGGCGCGATGATGGTGCCTGTTGGGCGTCTCATCTTGCTGCGATCGGTGCCCAAATCCGAACTCATTTCCGCGATGGCGCTTATGGGTATGCCCGCACTGATAGGGCCCATTATCGGACCCGTCGTCGCCGGCCTCATTCTTACCGTCACAACATGGCGGTGGATTTTCTGGCTCAACGTGCCCATGGGCATTCTCGGCATCGTGCTCGCGAGCCTTTATATCGAGGACGTGCGGGAAACCGACGTAAGGCCCTTCGATTGGGCCGGCTTCGTGCTGTCGAGTTTTGGACTGTGCGGAACGCTGTTCGGGCTTGACGCGCTGACGACACATGACAGCGTCGATCCAATCCCGCTGGGCGCGCTCATCGCCGGCG
>JANYDZ010000145.1 GCA_025363375.1 Hyphomicrobiales bacterium | reverse complement strand
CGCTGCCCTATTCCGCGATGTCCCGCACCTATGCGCACGACAGCCTTGTGACCGACTCCGCGCCGAGCGCGGTGGCGATGACGACAGGCGTAAAATCGAACAACAACATGCTGGGCTTTTCCGGCGGCGCCGTATGGCGCGAATGCGGCGCTTCAAAAGGCAAGGAAGTTTTGACGATTGGCGAGATCGCCAAATCGTTGGACATGTCGGTGGGCGCGGTTTCAACGGCGCGCATCACCGACGCGACGCCCGCGGCGCTTTATGCGCATTCGCCGCATCGGTCCTGGGAGTCCGACGCCGACTTGACGGAGGAGGCGGGCAAGAACGGGTGCATCGATATCGCCCGGCAGCTCACGGAGTTTCCTCTTGGCGACGGCCTTGACGTGATGTTTGGCGGCGGGCGCATGAATTTTTTGCCAGCGACAATGGCGGATCCCGAATATCCAGAGCAAAAAGGCAAGCGAAAGGACGGACGCGACCTGACGCGGGAATGGATGAAGCGCTATTCAAATTCCGGCGCCTATGCGTGGAACCGCGAAACGTTCGACAGGATCGATCCGAAACTTGCGCGCCATGCGCTCGCGCTTTTTGAGCGCGACAATATGCAATACGAGGCGGATCGCTCGAAGGACCGGGGCGGCGAACCCTCGCTGACGGAAATGACGGTCAAAGCCATCGATATCCTCGCGCAAAACAAAAATGGCTACGTTCTCATGGTGGAGGGCGGGCGCATCGATCATGGCAGCCACGCCAACAACGCCTACCGCACCCTGACGGACGCGGTTGCATTCGAAGAAGCGATCAACACGACGCTTGCGAAAGTGAATCTGAGAGATACGCTTGTGATTGTCACCGCCGACCATAGCCACACGCTGACGATCAACGGGTATCCAGATCGAGACACGCCAATTCTCGGTCTTGTCAGGGAGCGCGGCAAGCTTGCGTTGGATTTGAATGGAAAGCCCTATTCAATCCTGAGTTTTACAAATGGTCCGGGAGCAAAGGATGGCCCGCGCGAGGATATAAGCAAAGCTGACGTGCTTGATCCCGACTATGTGCAGCAGGCGTTGGTGCCGCTGACATCGGAGACGCATACGGGGGAAGACGTAGCCATCTTCGCGACGGGCCCCTGGGCGCATTTGTTCCAGGGCGTCGTCGATGAAAACTACATTTTTTTCGTCATGGATCACGCGTTGCAGGCAACCAAACGCTTTTCGCGACGGGCGCCGGTTCGGGGCGCGAAAATATCGCGGGCGAACTGATGACGACGCGAATTGAGCGCGCATATCCATCCCGCCGCGTTTTTGTCGCGACGGGAGTATTTTGTCTTGCCGGCGCGCGGGCGGCGAGGGCCGGAGAGCGCGTCAAAATTCGCGATCTCTGGGCGGATGGCGGACGTTTTTCGAAGCTGGCCGAGCGCTTGACAGGACAGAGGGTCGAGATGCGCGGCTATATGGCGCCGCCATTGAAGCCGGAAGTGTCGTTTTTCGTTTTAACACGCATTCCGCTCGCCGTATGTCCGTTTTGCGATACTGAAGCAAGCTGGCCCGATGATCTGGTGGCGGTAGAGGTTGGCAAACTGACGACGCCAACCGCCTTCAATTATCTGATTTCGGTTGTTGGCAGGCTTGAAACCGGCGGAAAGACGGACGCCACGACGGGGTTCGTCAGCCGCGTGCGGCTTGTCGACGCGGTGTTTTCCCCGGTTTCGGCTGGTTCGCCCTGACCTACGCAGCGATCAGGCGGCTTCCGATATCCGGGTGGCTTTGGCGCGCGTGGGCAGCGCGAACTCAAGCTCCATGGAACTTGTCGATTGTACCAGATCCAAACGCCCATCCGCGTGCTCAAGGATGGCCGTGCAGGATTCCACCCAGTCGCCGGTGTTGAGATAAGCGATTCCTTCAATCTCCCGCATCGCGGGTTGATGTATGTGTCCGCACAAAACCGCGTCGACTTTTTGTTGTTTCGCGTCCGCCACAACCGCGGATTCGAATGCGCTGATGAAATTGACGGCGCGTTTTACCTTGCTCTTTGCGAAGGCGGAAAACGACCAGTAGGGATAGTTGAAATACCGCCTGACGTGGCTGATGTAACGGTTCAGAAAAATAGCGAAATCATAGGCCCAGTCCCCGAGCAACGCGATGAATTTAACGTTGCGCACGACGGTGTCGTATTTGTCGCCATGAAGCAGCAGAATTCGGCGGCCGTCGGCTGTTGTGTGAATAATCTGTTCATGAATTTCAACGCCGCCGAAAATCGACCCCGCATAAGCGCGCAGAAACTCGTCGTGATTGCCTGCCCGGAATATAGACGATCCGCGTCCCTTTCCGCGCTTTGCGCAATAATTTCTGCACGACGTCATTGTGAGTTTGCGGCCAGTGCCAGGCCGCCTTTAGCCGCCAGCCGTCGATGATATCGCCCACCAGATAGATGGTCTCGGCGTCGTGGCGCCGCAGAAACTCAAGCAATTCGATCGCCTGACAGCCCCGGGTGCCCAGGTGCAAGTCGGATATGAAAAGAGCGCGGACTTTTTTGATTCCGGGGGTCAAACGATAGCACTCCAAACCAGGATGACTACAGTGTTGCCCGAGTCGCTTATCAATTATGTGACTTCGATCGCCGTAACGATGGCCGGTTCCTCGTTGCGCCGGGATCGAGGCACGCATGCGGACCTTTGTCCCGCGCGCGCCTTGTTCAATTCGCGCGATGTCCAAGATCAAAGCGTTGAAATCGACGGCGATGAGTGCAGCGCGGCCCCCGCGATATTTCCGCGACGCCAGCGACGCGTGAAACGCCAATCAGGAAACAGAATCGCAAGAACCACCCGCGTCCGGCGAAATCAGGAGCAAGCCGTCCGACGATCCAGTCGCAACGCAGGCCGCGCGAGCGCGCCGCCCGGCTTTGCGCTCACCGCATCGGCGGCGCGTAGAGAATGCCGCCCGCGGTCCAGGATTGATTGAGCCCGCGGGGAATGCCGAGCTTTGAACGAGATCCGATGTTGCGCTCGAAAACCTCGCTGTAATTGCCGACCGCGCGAATGGCGCGCAGGGCCCAGGAATTGTCGAGGCCGAGCCGCTTGCCAAAATCGCCTTCCGCGCCGGTGAAACGGCGCACTTCCGGCTTGGTCGAAGCGAGGGCTTCCATTGCCGTGGCGGAGGACACGCCGAGTTCCTCCGCGTTAACCAGCGCGTGGGTCGTCCATTTGACGATGTTGAACCAGGCGACGTCGTCGGCGCGCACGGCGGGGCCGAGCGGCTCCTTTGAGATCACGTCGGGCAGAATTTCCGCGTCGCCGGGCTTCTTCAGCCGCGCCTTCTCCGCGTAGAGCGCCGACTGGTCGGCTGTGAACACGTCGCAGCGCCCGCCCTCGAGCGCGGCGATCGCTTCGGCCAGCGTGTCGAAGGCCAACTCGCGATACTGCATCGAATTGGCTCTGAAATAGTCGGCGGCGTTAGGCTGGCTGGTGGTGCCTTTCTGCACGCACAAGGGAACGTCGTTCAGTTCCAGCGCGGAGACCACCTGCGGGCGGCGCATCACCAGAAAACCCTGGCCGTCGTGATAGGTGATCGCCGCGAAGAGCAGGCCAAGCACCGCCTCGCGTTCGAGGGTCCACGTCGAGTTTCGCGACAGCACGTCGATTTTGCCGGAGCGAAGGGCCTCGAAACGCTCGGATGCGGATAGCGGCACGTAGGATACCTTCGCGGGATCGTCGAAAATCGCCGCGGCGAGAGCGCGGCAATAGTCCACGTCGAAACCGGACCAGACGCCCTGGGCGTCTTTTTCGGAGAAGCCTGGCAACCCCTGGCTGACGCCGCACGAGATGGTTCCGCGCTGGCGCACCGCATCAAGAGTCGCGGCGCCGGCGCCAGCGGCGGCAAGGGCGACGATGGCGCCGCCGAGGCAGGCGAGCAGTCTCTTTGCGCATTGAAACATGTTTCGTCTCCGCGAAGGAAGTTCGAAGCGCCTGCGGCGCTCAGAGGCTCGCCGAATGGCGAATGATGACCCGAGTGCCGACATTGGCGCGCGAATAAAGATCGATCACGTCGCCATTGGCGAGGCGGAAACACCCCGACGAGATCGACTGGCCGATGGTCTCCGGCTGGTTGGTGCCGTGAATGCGATAAACCGTCGAGCCGAGATACATGGCGCGCGCGCCCATGGGATTTCCGGGCCCTCCGGCCATGAAGCGAGGCAGATACGGCTGGCGCTGAATCATCTCGGGTGGCGGGGTCCAATCCGGCCATTCGGCCTTGCGGGAGATCGACACGAGACCAGACCACTGAAACC
>JANYDZ010000133.1 GCA_025363375.1 Hyphomicrobiales bacterium | reverse complement strand
TTGAGGAGCCTGCGGTGCGCGCGGTTGCGGGGCTGATGTTGCAGTTCAGCGTGATGCTTGGCGCATTGCCCGCGCAGGCCGCCGAAATCTTCGCGGGCAAAACCATCACCATTTATGTCGGCTCGGGCGCGGGCGGCGTCTACGATGTTTTCGGGCGGCTCGTGGCGAGGCATATTGCGCGCCATATTCCCGGCGAACCCAATGTCGTGGTCTCGCCCATGCCGGGCGCCGGCGGCATCACCGCCTCAAACTTTCTCTACAACGTTGCGCCCAAAGACGGCACGGCGCTGGCTATCGTCAGCCCTTCGCTGAAAGTCATGGAGACTGTGCCGGGCGCGCGTTACGAGGCGGTCAAGTTCAACTGGATCGGCCGCATTGTTTCGACATCGAATGTCACCTTCACCTATGGCGAAGGCAAGGTGAAAACCTTAGAGGAGGCCTTGCAACGCGAGAGCGCCATCGCGGTGACCGCGGCTGGTTCCGCGCTGTCGATTTACACGCGCGCGCTCAACGCGACGGCTGGCACGAAGTTCAAGCCGGTGCATGGCTACATCGACGCCGCCGCCGCGATCCTCGCGGTTGAACGCGCAGAAGTCGATGGCGTGACCTTCTCGTGGAATTCGCTGAAGAACATGCGCCCGCAATGGCTGGCCGAGAAACGGGTCAACATTCTCGTGCAATACGCGCCATGGGTGCATTCGCAATTGCAGGGCATTCCCAACGCCGTCGCCGTGGGCCGAACCAGGGAGGACCGTGAATTGATGGGACTTTTCATGAGCGCCGCCGACATAGGCCTCTCCATCAAGGCTCCGCCCAACACGCCGGCCGAGCGCGTCGATATTCTGCGCAAGGCCTTTACGAAAGTCATGAAGGACCCGGCCTTCCGGGACGACGCGGCGAAGATCGAACCGGATTTCGATCCGCTGCCGGGCGCGGAACTGCAAAAAAATATCGAAAACTCCGCCAACGCCTCGCCCGAGATGATGGAGAAGGTGCGGCGGATCGTGAATGCGCAGTAGGGCGCGCATTCACGCGTGGTTTCAGATCTCTTTGCCGATGGCTTTATCGACGGAGAACGCGCCCGAGCCCTTCACCATCACATACCACAAAACGATCATCCAGCTTGCCGCCGCCTCGCTGCCGCCATTCGTCCAGAACCAGCCGCGCGGCAGGTTGCCGACGAACGTGGCCATGGCCATGAACAGAAACAGCTGCGTCGCGGCGAAACGCGTGCAGAACCCGAAGGCGACCAGCAATCCGCCGAAGAATTCGAGACTTCCGATATAATAGGCCCAAAAGGGCGAGCCCCAGAATTCGCCCATGCGGCCGAAGGAGGTCTGGTATTCGGCGATGCTCCTGCCGCCGAACATCTGAAACAGCTTTTGCATGCCGTGCGGCACGAAAAGCAGACCGATCATGATGCGCAGGACCGGATAGGCGCAGTTTTCAAACGTCGCGTAGATCTTTTCGAATGCCGGCGCGTAAAGCGGCAGTTTGCCAGTATAATTTGACATTATCGTTCCCTCCCTGATGCGAGCCTTGCCGGCCCTCTATTGACGCGCGGCGTTTGCGCGCCGCGCGTGAATGCCTACCTGACGGCGGCCGCGCCCGCCGCCGCCGCCTGACCGTCCTGATCGCCAGTGCCGCCGCTGCCGCCTATGGCGCCAATGATTTTGCCGCCCATCACGATAGGCACGCCGCCGTTCGACGTGATGACATGCGGGAAGGTCATAAAGGCGTGATTGCCGGCGGCCAGAGCATCGGCAAAGGTTTTGGACGGGCGCCTGTAGAGCACGGCGGTGCGGGCCTTGGCCTGCGAAACATCGGGCGTCGCGTTCGAAGTGCCGTCCATCTTTTGCAACGCCACGAGATCGCCGGCGGGGCCGACGATGGAGAACGACATTTTCGTGTTCATCTTTTTGGCTTCCGCGACAGCTGCGGCCATGGCGGCGAGCGCCTGTTCGTGAGTGATGGGCGCGCCGTAGTCCGGCGGCGGCGGAGCGGGCGCGGCGGTTGGCGCTGGAGCCGCGGCGGGCGCGGGCTGCTGGGCGCAAACGCCCTGCGAAAGACAGATGAGCGCGGCAAAGGCGCAGGACGCGCCGAGATGTCTGAGCATAGGCTTCCTCCCGTTTCCGCTGATTATCGCCAGCGTGCGGGGCAAAGTAACGCATCGCGCTGATATGTCCACGCCCGCTCTCGCAGAACCGCGATGTCGGAGGAAACTGTGGAGGAAACTGCGATAAACCTTGCGCGGCGCTTCGTTTAGCTTGCCCGGCTAGCTGGCAAAACGAACTTTGGGGGCCGGCGCATACGGAGGGATTTATGAAGGTAACTCGCAGGACTTTTGTCGCGGGCGCGACGCTCGCCACCATATCCGGCGCGCGGGCCCAGACCTATCCCGATCGCCAGATTACGGCCATTTGCAATTTTCCCGCGGGCACTGGCGGCGATACATTCGTGCGTTACTTCGGCGGTGAATTCTCGAAGATTATTGGCAAACCCGTTATCGTCGACAACCGCGGCGGCGCGCTCGGCAACATCGGCACGGAGGCCGCCGCGAAGGCGAAGCCCGATGGCTATACGATCCTGATCGCCCCGGGGTCTTCCACCATGGCGGCGGCGGTCTCGACATTCAAAAAACTGCCCTTTGATCCGATCAAGGATTTCATTCCGATCACGACGCTGTCGAAGCTGGCGTTCGTGATTGTCGTCGACGCAAAATCGCCGCACAAGACGCTGGCCGAGCTCACCGCCTTTCTGAAGGCGAAGGGCGACAAGGCGACCTATGGACAAGCCGCAAACACGGGACTCGTCATGGCCGCGCTCTACAAGCGCGGCGCTGGATTGACGGGCCTGCAAATGGCGCAATATCGCGACATGCAGACGCCGCTCAACGATCTCTACGCGGGCCAGCTTGATTTTCTCGCCGCCGATTTTCCATGGGCGACGGAGCAGGCCAAAGCGGGGAAAATCCGCATTCTCGCGACTTCCTCCGATACGCGGTCGCCTTCGGCGCCCGATGTGCCGACCATGGTCGAGGCCGGCGTCAGGGATTTCGGTTCGCTGACCCCTTGGTGGTCGGTATTCGCGCCCGCCGGGACGCCCAAGCCCGTCACCGACGCGCTGGAAACCGCGTTCAATAAGGTCACGGCTTCCGAAGATACGAAGAAATGGCTTGGCGCGCTTGGTTCCGAGGTATTCCCCGGCAATTCAAAAATGTTGGCGGAGTTGCTTGAGAAAGAGATCAAAAACTGGGCTGTATACGTGAAGCTGGCGGGCATCGAGCCGCAATAAGCCGACACGTTTCGTCCTTTTGGACGACAGTAGGCAAGCGCCTCGCGGGACGGTTCCGCGGGGCGCATTTTTTCGGAATGGACGCCAAGATGATCAAGATCAGAAGTCCGCGGGATATTGGCACGGCCGCCCTGCTGTTTTTGCTGGGCGCCATCGGTTTATGGTTTGGCCAGGACTATTCGTTTGGCACGACAGCCAGAATGGGGCCTGGCTACATGCCCATGGCGCTGTCGGGCGGTTTGGTCCTGTTCGCGCTGGCGATCGGGTTCAACGGACTTACCATGGACGGGCCGCCGATCGAGGCGATGAAGTTGCGGCCGATTTTGTTGGTCCTGGGCGCCATCATCGCCTTTGCCTTGCTGATTCGTCCGGCTGGACTTTTGCCGACGACGTTCCTCGTGGTGTTGCTCTGCGGATTTGCAACTCCCGACGTGCGCTGGAAAGAGGCGTTCATTCTCGCCTTTGCGCTCGCGCTTTTTGTCGTGGCTGTGTTTGTTTACGGTCTCAATCAGACCATTTCCGTGTTCGGTGAATGAGATGGACCTTTTTCAAAATCTCTACACCGGATTTGCAGCGGCGCTGTCGCTGCAGAACCTCTTGTTTTGCCTCGTCGGCTGTCTGCTCGGCACGTTGATCGGGGTGCTGCCGGGCATTGGCCCGGTCGCCACCATCGCGATGCTTTTGCCCGCGACCTACGGCATGCCGCCGCTGGCGTCCCTCATCATGCTCGCGGGCATCTATTACGGCGCGCAATACGGCGGCTCCACGACCTCGATCCTGGTCAACATGCCCGGCGAAGTCTCGTCCGTCGTGACCTGTATCGACGGCTATCAGATGGCGCGACAGGGCAGGGCGGGCGCGGCGCTTGCGGTCTCCGCGCTTGGCTCGTTGTTCGCCGGCTGCGTCGGCACTTTGCTGGTGGCGGCTTTCGCGCCCGCGCTGGGCGCGATGTCGGAAAAATTCACTTCGGTTGAATATTTTTCGCTGATGGCGCTCGGCCTTACCTCCGCCGTCGTGCTGGCGCAGGGCTCGCTGTTGAAGGCCTTCGCGATGATCTTCGCGGGCCTTTTGCTGGGCCTCGTCGGCACCGATGTGAACACCGGCACGGCGCGTTATGTGTTTGGCGTGTCCGAACTGTTCGACGGCATAGGTTTTCTGCCCGTCGTTATGGGCCTCTTCGGCATCAACGAAGTCATCAACAATCTTGAACAGCCGGAGGACCGGCAGGTTGTCGCGGCCAAGATCGATCGGTTGTGGCTCACGAAAGAAGAGTTCAAACAGGCGTGGCCGGCTTCCGTGCGCGGCACATTGCTTGGATCCGTGCTTGGCATTCTGCCGGGCGGCGGCGTCGTGCTGGCTTCATTTGCAAGTTACGTCTTCGAAAAGCGCTATGCAAAAGACCCGTCGCGCTTCGGCAAGGGCGCCATCGAAGGCGTCGCGGGACCCGAGTCCGCCAACAATTCCGCCGCGCAGACCTCCTTCATACCGCTGTTGACCCTCGGCATTCCCTCAAATGTTGTGATGGCCCTGATGATGGGCGCGCTCATCATTCACGGCATTACGCCGGGTGCCGCCGTCATGGACAAGCGGCCCGATCTTTTCTGGGGCCTCGTGGCCTCCATGTGGATAGGCAACGTCATGCTGGTCATCATCAACCTGCCGATGATCGGCGTCTGGGTGAAGCTGCTCACCGTGCCCTACCGCGTGCTGTTTCCGTGCATTCTGCTGTTCAGCCTCATCGGCATTTTCGCCGTTGGAAGCAGCACGACGGATATTCTGTTCACAGCCTTGTTCGCGCTGGTTGGCTATCTCCTGCTGAAGTTCGGTTGCGAGCCGGGACCGCTGGTGCTGGCGTTTATTCTGGGGCCGCTGATGGAGGAAAACCTGCGCCGCTCGATGGTGCTGTCGCGCGGCGATCCCATGATCTTTGTCGCGCGTCCGATCTCGGCGTTTTTGCTCGCCTGCGGCGTCGGCCTGATGGCGCTCGTGCTGTTGCCGCAGTTCAAGAAAACGCGTGAAGAGGCGTTTGTCGAGGGGGCGTGAGCGGCCTATTCAAACCGTTCCCAGCCGTCCATTCCCAGCCGCTCCTGCGGCAAAAACCGCGCCTTGTATTCCATCTTGCGGGAGCCCTCGACCCAATAGCCGAGGTAAACATGGGGCAGGCCGAGGCGACGCGCGCGTTCGATGTGATCGAGGATCATATAGGTGCCGAGCGAGCGTTCCGCGAGGTCGGGATCATAGAAGGAATAGACCATGGACAGGCCGTCCGAAAGAATGTCGGTCAGCGCCACGGCCAGCAAGGGCCCCTGGCCGCGTCCATTGATGCGGGTGTCGGGCCCGCGCCTGCGGTATTCGATCAGGCGGGTGTCGACGTGGCTGTCTTCCACCATCATCGAATAATCGAGCACGCTCATGTCGGCCATGCCGCCGTCGCCGTGGCGGCTGTCGAGATAGGCGCGAAACAGCGCGTATTGTTCCGTGCCCGGACGCGGCGGGATGGCGTTGCCGAACAGTTCGACATTGGCGTCCAGAATGCGGCGCAACGAACGCGACGGCTTGAATTCATTGACGAGCACGCGAACCGAGACGCAGGAGCGGCATTGCTCGCAGGCCGGCCGGTAGGCGATGGTTTGCGAACGACGGAAGCCCGACTGGGTCAAAGTGTCGTTGAGCGATGTGGAGCGCCGGCCAATGAGATGAGTGAAGACCTTTCGCTCCTCGCGGCCCGGCAAATAGGGGCATGGCGACGGCGCGGTCAGGTAGAATTGCGGCGCGTCACGGGGCTCTCTCGACACGCTGTGGACTCTCCCCGTTTTCGATGGGCCGGAGCGAAGGTAACATCACTCAGGCGCGTCGGGGAAGTGTGATTCGCATTTTAGTTTAACGCGGAGGTTAATGCGCGAATCTCAGCGGGACCTGCGCAGCACGATCACGTTGGCGAGCATGTCGTGCAGGCAACGCTTGTCGCCGGAGAGCAAGGAGACGATCAGCACCACCGGGAACATCCAGCTGATGTAGAACAGCACGGCGTGGACGGCGGCGTTGATGAACGGCGCGGGACCGCCGTCGGTCAGGCGCACTTCAAGGTCCATCATGCGCATGCCCGGCGTCGCCATGCGCCAGCCCGAGACGGTCACGCCGTTGTAGACAAAGGCAAGGATCGGGAACAGCGGCGGCAGGATGAACCAGGCCAGCCCCAGCGTGAGGAATCCCAGCAGGAGCCAGAGCGAGAAGGCGATGAAACCGACGATCAGGAGATCAAGGCACACCGCCGCCATCCGGCGCGTGCGCACGCCGGCCAGCGCCGCGTAAGGCAGGGGATCGGGCAGGACGGAGGCGGGCGGCTGGTTCATCCAGGCGTTGGTGTTGAAGTTGCTCATCGGCGTCTCCCGCCGCAAGGAGCGCGACGCGGCCCATATGTGGCCCCGATGCTTTGGCCCTGCAAGGCCAATCGCAAAATTCTTAGCGCATGTGGAAGATTTGCGCGCTCTCCAGCGCGCCCGTCGTCTTGCGCAGAACCTGCGCCTGCGCAGGCGTCGCGGCCGAGGCCCTGTTGCCCCAACCCGAGCGGATGAAGGTCACGACTTCAGCGATATCCCGATCGCTCAAAAAGGTGCGGAACTGCGGCATCCAGTCCATGTCGCCGGTTTCGCCGTCGAGGGGAGCCGCGCCGTTCAGCACGATGTTGAGCAGAGAGGTGGGATCGGGATCGAGGATCGCGGGATTGCCCGCGAGCGCCGGCAAGGCGCCGCCTCCCTTGCCGTCCGCGCCATGACAGGAGGCGCATTGGCGCAGATAGGTTGCGGCTCCCGGCGCGGTGAATTTGCGGGCGTTCAGCGCTTCGGCGGTCTCGTTGTTGTAAACCCAGACCGATGCCGTACGGTCAATCGAGGGCGAAAGCGATTTCAGGTATTTCGCCATGGCTTTCACGTCGGCGTCGCTGAGGTGTTTTGTCGAATAGGTCACGACATCCCGCATGGTGCCGAAGGCGGCTCCAAAGCGGTTGAAGCCTTTCTTCAGATAGTCGAAGATTTCCTCTTCGCTCCAGCGCCCGAGGCCCGTGTTTAAATCGCCGCGCAGATTGGGCGCGGACCAATTGTCGAGCGCGCCGCCTGCGAGAAACGCGCCTGATTTTTCGTCGAGGCCTTTTTCCTGAAAGGCCCAGCCGCGCGGCGTGTGGCAGGCGCCGCAATGGCCGGGGCCCTGCACGAGATAGGCGCCGCGGTTCCATTCGGCGTCAAAATCCGGATTGGGCTTGAAAGCGCCGCCGCCGCCGATCCAGTTCCACAAGCCCAGCGGCCAGCGCGCCGCATAGACGCCGCTGATTTCGTTGGGCGTGTTGGTTTGTTTGACCGGCCTTACCTCCTTCATAAAGAAATCGAACAGCGCGCGCATGTCTTCGTCGGAGACGCGCGCGTAGGAAGGGTAGGGCATGGCGGGATAGAGACGGCTGCCGTCCCTGCGGGTTCCCTGGCGGACCGCGCGGTCGAAATCCTCAAAACCGTATTTGCCGATGCCGGTGTCCGCGTCCGGCGTGATATTGGTGGCGAAGATTGCGCCGACGGGCGTGTTCATTTTCAGCCCGCCCGCATAGGGCCGCCCGCCGGGCATCGTATGGCAGACGAGGCAATCGCTGGCGCGAGCGACGTATTCGCCCTTCGAGAGGTCTTCCGCGCGCGCCGGCGCGACGGCGCCAAGCGCGAGAATGATCGTAAACAAGCCAATTGCGCGTTTCATTCTTTGTCCCCGTTTGCGACGCAAGTGTAAGGAATGGTCGGGCCGGGTCAACGTGGCGGGCGCAGCTGTGGCGGGCGCAGCTGGAAAGCGCCACCGCGCGCGCCTTGAGCCCGCCGGCGAATTTCCGCTTGGGGTTTTCCTGTTTTGCTTCCTGAAAACAAGGAGCGAGGGGCGCGGCCTGGCGCCTGGAGGGTCGTGTAATGTGCGCCTCGCGATGCCCCGGGACGGCATTTTACGACCTTGCAGGTCCGGTAATTTGCAGGTTCCGCAACTGAGACTCGCGGCGGCCGTGATGCTACACTGCCTCCAAACCAAACCTTCAGGAGGAACGCAATGTCCGATAAAAAATCCGCCGCCGCGCTCGGCCTTGTCATGTTCCTCGCCGCGAATCTTTCCGCCGCCGCCGCCGATATTGCGGTCGTCGCGTCGAACGCGGTGAAATCCGCGCTTGAGGACATCGCGCCGGCTTTCGAAAAAGCCAGCGGCCACAAGCTCATCTTCACTTTCGGCGCCGCGATTCCCTTGCAGGCCGGCATTGAAAAAGGCGCGCCCTTCGACGTGGCGGTACTCACCGGCGGCGGCATCGACGATCTCGCCAAAAAGGGCTTCACAAGCGCAGCCACGCGCACGGCCATCGCCAATTCCGGTGTTGGCGTCGCCGTGAAGAAGGGCGCCGCGAAGCCTGATATCAGCACGGTGGAAGCCTTCAAGGCTGCGCTCGTTGCCGCCAAATCCATTGCTTATGTGGAGCAGGGCGGCAGCGGCGTGTATCTGACGGCCTTGTTGCCGAAACTCGGCCTTGCCGAGGCGATGAAAGGCAAGGTCAAGCTGCTCGTGCCCGAGAATCCGGCGGCCCACGCCGTCGCCAACGGCGAGGTGGAAATCGGAATGACGCAGATCAGCGAAATTCTGCCCTATGCCGGCGCTGAACTCGTCGGGCCCTTGCCGGCGGACATTCAGTTGACCACGCGTTTTGTCGCGGCCGTCGCCGCAAACTCCGGACAGGCGGCGGGCGCGGCGGCCCTGCTCAAGTTCCTGACCTCGCCCGCCAGCGCCGCGGTGATCAAGGCGAAGGGCCTCGATCCCGCGTAAGGCGCGTGATTACAGCCCAAACACCCAGAGCACAGTCGCCTGATTCTGCGTCTTCATTTCCGGCGAGCGCGAGAGTTTG